>CAZEPM010000018.1:0-23834 GCA_964514145.1 uncultured Bacteroides sp. | reverse complement strand
TGACCGTCAATCAATACCCATGCGTGGGTATCGGCTTGCTCCGCCGTAAAAGAAACCCGCCATTGACCTGTGTTTTGTCAATGGCGGGCAACTCGCTCTTGTTTGATGTTATTTCGAATTCATGTAATAGTTGCATTTTGTCTTGAGATTCGGGTGATTGGTGGCGACACTTGTCGACATCTTACCCATTGTTTCAGAGAAATGGAACGATTCTCGGTGACGTCTGAATACGCGGAGGTCAGCGATCGGCTGCTTGCTTTTTGCCAAATTCGGGGTCGATGCGTAACAGAGCGGTGACAGCAAAGGTTGCGGCGCAACAAATCATCACCCAGATAAAGAAGTTTGTGTAACCTAACTGTTCTTGCAGCCATCCGGCAATCATGCCGGGAAACATCATGCCCAGAGCCATGAAGGCCGTGCAAAGGGCGTAATGGGCAGTTTGGTGCTTGCCTTGCGAGTAATAGACGAGGAAGAGCATGTAGGCAGTGAAGCCGAAGCCGTAGCCGAATTGTTCAATAAAGACACAGGTGTAGACTATCCATAGCTGGTCTGGCTGTGCGTAGCTGAGGTAGACATAAACGATGTCGGGCAGAGAAATAGCCCATACCATAGGCCAGAGCCATCGGCGCAGGCCTCCGGCAGCAGCTGCGAAACCTCCGACAATACCTCCGAGGGTGAGTCCGATCACACCCATCGTGCCTTGCACCTTGCCCACGGTTTGCACGCTCAGACCGAGTCCGCCGGCTTCGATGGGATCTATCAGAAAGAGGTTGGCCATCTTGGCGAGTTGGGCTTCGGGCAGACGGTAGAGGAGCATGAAAAGGATGGCTGCCCATGCGCGCTCTTTGAGGAAAAAGGTGCGGAAGGTGTGCAGAAAATCGACTAAGAGTCCGTGTCCGCTGATTTTGTCGTCTGTACGATCGGAGATGGGGTGTGGTAAAGCGTGTAGATGGTAAAGATATAGGGCGATGAAAATGGCACCGAGCAGCATGAAGGTTAGCGACCAAGCGTAGGTTTGCCGTCCGGTGGCTTCAGCTAACCATCCGGCGAGAATGACGAGCAATCCCTGTCCGGCGATGGTGGCTATACGGTAAAAGGTGCTTCGTATGCCAACGTATTTAGACTGTTCGTGGGGTGTGAGTGCGAGCATGTAGAACCCGTCGGCGGCAATGTCATGGGTGGCAGAGCTAAAGGCCATAAGCCAAAAAAGGGCGAGGGTAGCTTGGACAAAATGGGTGGTGGGAACGGTGAAGGCGATACCGGCAAGTGAGGCGCCTACGAGTAGCTGCATGGTGGTGATCCACCAGCGTTTGGTTCGGATGAGGTCAATGAAGGGTCCCCAGAAAGGTTTGATGACCCACGGAAGGTATAGCCAACTGGTGTAGAGTGCGATGTCGGTGTTGTTGAGGCCGAGTTTCTTATACATTACGACGGAGATGGTCATGACGGTGACGTAGGGTAGTGCTTCGGCAAAATAAACTGTGGGTATCCATGCCCACGGTGAGGTGTGGGTGCGAGTTTGGTTGGTTGTGTTCATTTGTCGTAGAGTTTTAGCAAATTGGCGCCGCGGTAGTAGTGTGCGAGAATTTCTTGGTGATTATATCCTTGTTGGCTCATGACAGCTGCTCCGATTTGGCAGAGTCCGACACCATGTCCCCAACCGGCTCCAGTGAAGGTAAAGGAGTGAGGAATGCCGTCCGATGTAGTGGATTTGTCGACCACGAAAGCTGAGCTAAGTAGATGTGTGGGAGACAAGATACGTCTGATTTCTAGTTCCTTACCGACAATGAGCGTTTGACGTGCTCCTTCAATCCGGAGGCGGCAGATGCGTCCCGATGCTCCACGTTCGAGAGGTACGAGGTCGACGATTTGTCCGAGGTCAACTCCGGTTTTGCTGCGGATGAGATCGGCTATTTCAACTTGTGTGTAACGAATACGCCATCGGTAAAAATCAGGTGTGGTTTCTGTGTCATAAGCGTTGAGAATCCGACTCAGAATACGCATGTCCGGCGTGTGACAAAAGGCTTCGGGAGTTGAACGTATCCACTGTTGTGCCTCGACTTCGTGGGTCAGGTCAGGCAGAAATGTGGTAGGATTGAGTCCATCGCGACTGTCGCGTACGGGGCGAAGGTAGGGATAGTTTTTGTCGGCCCAGCAAGTGGCGTAGTGCTCGCTGATGCCTCCGCAACATTTCGAGAAGCGTGCGTCGCAAATTTGTCCGTTACTGACTAATACAGTTCCGCACGTAGCTTTTACTGCTTCTCTCACGGCAGAGTTGGTAATGCGGGTAATACCCTGATAGCGTTGACAATGATCATCGGCACAAACATCGAACAACTCATGTTCTTCATGGTCGTACCATCGGAGAAGTGTGTGAGACTTATCAATGGAGTTCGTGGAAGTTTGGTGGGAGTGTTTGTGTGATTTGTCTAGTTGCGCCAGTAGCCAACTGCGCGAAATGATAGCATGTGCTTTGAGCAGTTCAAGCGGGGCAGTTGCCTTCACTTCTGAAGAGATGACGCTCACGAGATAAACTTCGGACGGCAATTGGTTGATGAGCAAGATTTTTCCTTCGTTGACCATGAGTTTGAGACTGCCTTGAAAAGTTTGTTCCTCTTGACGTTCCCAGTGGAAATGTATGCCGATGGTGACGTCTTTTACGGTAAATGATCCCCTGTGGGGCGGGCAGGGAGTGAAAGTCAGTTCGCGGAATCGTGCTCCGTTCCATACGATGGCTTCGTCGGCATAGATTACTTGTTGATGTCCTTGGCAGATAGTATCGTTTTGGATGTATAGCTGGTTGAGCACAAAGTGAATATTTGTTCCGGCGAGCAGGCCTACGCTAATGTTGGGTTGGTTCATGGCAAGAAGCGTTTGGGTAGTTGGGTGAGTATGTGTTGTATAGTTTCGTCCGATACGCCTACCTCGCTGATGATGCTTTGTGCTTCGTATGGTGTTATGGCGTTGAAGTCGTCGAATCGCGGGGTTATCAGCAGTCCGGCCATATCGAGTGCACCGGGGCTGACTACACGATGCGGACTGTGGATCTCTTCGTAGCATGCAGGACGATGTTTGCTGCGTGGAATAATTACCGTGATGAAACTTTTTAGGTTGTCGTCTTGCCAGGCAAGGAGGTTCATCAAAGGTTCTGGGTTCGTACTGCTAGCAGGCAACAGATGGTAAATATAGTCGAAGCATTCAGATAACTCGTGTGGGGTATGTTTTTCCCATTCTGGAGCAATGATAGCCAACGCACCACAGAGGTAGCCGTTCAACTTGCACACGTAAAAATGGTGATGATGTATTTCGTTTGCAGGCGTCCATTGGGCGAAGTGTGTTTCCAGTGGCACAATTCCTTTGCTACCAGCTTGAAAGTGTAAATGGTCGGGTGCAGAAGCTCCGCTCTGAGGCCCGTTGTAGAATGTAAGGTGTCGATTGAGTTGATGAGCAATCTCAATAAAACTGCGGAAATGTGTCAGGATACGTTGTGGCTGATGGTCACGGTGGGATAGAGTGAAGTGTTCGGGAAGAATGGGAAAGGGGTTGACTAGAAGTTCGTATTCATCCCATCCGCAAAGCGGAATCTGTTGCGGTGGACGTTGACTGTGGCAAAGGAAACACGGACGTTGCAGGGCTTGTGCATCGAGCTTGGCTCCAGTGGAAACAATACGTTTGGGATTGTGTTGCAATGTCAGACTGTCCGACAGCACTCGTGTCTGAATGTTTGTCAGGTGTTGATAACGCAAACGGACATCTGGCCACAAGGTGAGTTGCTGCTCGAAAAAACAGGCTATTTCTGGTTCAGTGGGGCGATGCTGCCAGCGTTTGCGGTTGTGTTGTATGCGTGCTTCGAGTTCGAGTGTACGTATCTTGTCTTTATATAGGTTGTTAGCATTGGTTTTCTCTATAGTCAGAGCAGCATCCGAGTTTCCTTCCCATCGTCTGCACAAATAGACAGGGTCGTATAGCCGGCCGATTTTGTATTGTCTGGAAATTGTCAGTCCAATAGCATAATCTTCTCCGTAACTGACGTTTGGAAACAGGATGCTTCGGATAATCGGGGTGTAGAACGCTCTCGGAGCTCCCAGCCCGTTGACGCGTAACGCGTTGTTCCGTCCGTTATCCGGAGTCCATTCGCGATGGTCGATGAGATAGGGAGGAAGCGCCTCCAACCGGAAGTTCGTCAGTCGATAACTTCCTATCAGCATGGCACACTGTTGGATATAGAAGGCATCAACGATGGTTTGCAACGTGTGATTGTCACTGTAAAGATCATCGCTGTCCAATTGGATGGCAAATCGACCACATGCGGGGTGGAGTATGCCCATATTCCAGCATCCTCCGATGGAAAGGTCTTGTCTATCTGGGATGAGGTGAATAACACGTGGATCTGTCGTATAGCGTTCAATCAGGACAGAAGTATTGTCTGTGGAATGGTTGTCGATAATGATGAGATTGAAAGGAAAATCAGTCTGTTGGCTTAGCACGGAATGGATAGCGTCTTCAATGGTGTGTTCTCGGTTATGTACCGGAATGATGACAGAGGCTTCGTATGTGAATGCTTCTGAATGAAGATCGACGGGTGTGTAATCATTGGGATATAGATAGCCGCCTATTTGTTTGAGATGTTGGGTGCAAACTTCTTCCATCTCGATTTGTACGGAGCGGTTCTTTGGATCTACATAGTCGAATTGTTGCAGATCGGTATGGGTCGAGTCTGGTTCTATGAGGATATATAGATATTCGTTGAGATGGATGATTTTATGAAAGGCATGTGCCGTCAGCCACAGACGGAAGTGATATAAAGCAGCTGCTTGATAGTGGTCGGGCAGATTGGTGGTTGCTTCTAATAAGTTGTCGCTTCGAATGAACCACAAATAGCCGAAATCGAAATCGTCGCGCAGACTTCCTCGCTGATAGGTGATTAACGGGTGGTTGATTCGCTCTTTATTTTCATTGATTCGATAGAAGTCTGTATAAATCAGACTAGCTTCCGTTTGATGGGCAACTTGGTAAAGACGTTGTATGGCATGGTCGCCAAGTTGTATGGGTGCAGGCGAAATATAGAGAAGCAAATATTCGTATGAGGAAGCTTTTTGGGCAATTGCGCGCAGACCTTTTCCTGTATATGGTGAGGTGTTTATAAGAAACTCACATCCTTTGGGAGCCTCTTTGTTGGGTTGGGAGTTTGTTAGTAAAAAGATAGTATCAATGAGTGGGTTTTGCTGCAATGCTTGTAGGGTGAGTTCTGAACAGGTTTCGTTTGCATAGGGTATAAAACAACCAATTGATTTATTCATAGGTTAAATCTTTTTTTTTAAACGATAAAGTAATGCAAATATAAGGAATCTCTTTTTGAGCAGTGTGGGGAATTTTTAAAATTCTGTTACCTTTGCCAAATAAAATAGATTTTTATATGGTGAATAGAAAGCAACAACTTTTAGGTATGACCTTGACGGAATTACAAGCCGTAGTGAGAGAGTTAGGCATGCCGAATTTTGCAGCAAAACAGATAGCCAATTGGATATATACTAAGAAAGTAGCATCGATTGATGAGATGACAAATCTTTCTATGAAACATCGTGAACTATTGAAAGATAACTATGAAATAGGTGCTTCGAAACCTATTGATGCCCGGCATTCTTCGGATGGCACGATTAAGTATCTTTATGCAACCCCAGAGGGTAATTGCATAGAGACTGTCTATATTCCGGAAGAAGATAGAGCAACCTTGTGCGTGTCGTCTCAAGTAGGTTGTAAGATGAATTGTTTGTTTTGCATGACAGGGAAGCAAGGTTTTACGGCTAACCTGACTGCGAACCAGATATTGAATCAGATTTATTCTTTGCCGGAGCGAGATAAACTAACCAATGTTGTTTTTATGGGTATGGGTGAGCCTATGGATAATTTGGATGAAGTTTTAAAAGTGCTTAGAATCCTGACGGCGGATTATGGCTATCAGTGGAGTCCTAAACGTATTACGGTGTCTTCTGTGGGATTGCGGAAAGGATTACGCCGCTTCGTAGAGGAGAGTGACTGTCATTTGGCGATTAGTTTACACTCGCCTTTCCCTGAAGAACGTGAATCGTTGATGCCTGCGGAAAGAGCATACTCTATTTCTGAGATCATCAATCTGCTTCATGAATATGATTTTAGTCATCAGCGCAGATTATCTTTCGAGTATATTTTATTTAAAGGCGTGAACGATTCTCGGAATCATGCTAAAGAATTGGTACATTTGTTGCGTGGTTTGGATTGTAGGGTTAATCTTATTCGCTTCCATGCTATTCCCGGTGTAGAACTTGAAGGAAGCAATCTGATTTATATGACTGACTTCCGTGATTACCTTACTCAAAACGGTGTATTTACTACCATTCGAGTTTCTCGAGGCGAAGATATTTTTGCGGCTTGTGGAATGCTCTCTACGGCGAAACGGCAGGCCGATGGTAACCGAAATAGAAAAAGTGATATGCATTAACATTTAACAAGGAAAATATGGAACGAGCAAAGATAAGAGTAGGTATTACTCAAGGAGATATAAATGGAATAGGTTATGAGGTAATATTTAAAACCTTTTCGAATCCGATGATGCTTGAGCTTTGTACGCCTATTATATATGGTTCTCCTAAAGTGGCGGCCTATCATCGGAAGGCGATGAATTTAGCAGTCAATTTTACGGTGGTAAATACGGCCTCTGAAGCTTCACCCAATAAAATCAGTGTTGTGAATTGTGCTGACGATGAGGTGAAAGTTGAATTCTCTAAACTGTCTGTTGAGGCAGGAAAGGCAGCTTTTGATGCTCTGGAGCGGGCTTTGACAGAATATCGGGCAGGACTGATAGACGTGTTGGTCACGGCTCCGATTAATAAATATGCCATGCAGTCGGATTCTTTTCATTTTTCTGGACATACAGAATACATTCAGGACAGGGTAGGGCAAGGGCATAAAGCTTTGATGATTTTGTTGAAAAATGATTTCCGCGTAGCATTGGTCACGACTCATATCCCGATAAGAGATGTGTCCGCAGCGATAACGCAAGAACTGGTTGAAGAAAAATTAGAGGTCTTTCATCATTCGTTGAAAGTGGATTTCGATATCGATTGTCCGCGTATTGCCGTCTTGGCGCTCAACCCGCATGCCGGCGATAATGGCTTGCTTGGCGATGAAGAACAAAAAGTGATTATCCCAGCCATGGAAGCGGCAAATGCTCGGGGAATTCATTGTTTTGGACCTTATTCGGCAGATGGTTTTATGGGGTCGAACAAGATGAATGCATTTGATGGAGTCTTAGCGATGTATCATGATCAAGGATTGGCACCGTTTAAAGCATTGGCAATGGATGAAGGTGTAAATTTTACGGCAGGATTACCGATAGTTCGTACATCGTCGGATCATGGTACGGCATATGATATTGCAGGCAAAGGAATCGCTTCTGAGTCTTCTTTCCGACAAGCAGTCTATTTGGCTATCGATGTCTATCGTAATAGATTACTCTATGAAAAACGGCATGCAAATCCGTTGAAAAAGCAATATTATGATAAACGGGATGACAGCGATAAGTTGAAGTTGGACACTATCGACGATAAGGCTTGATTTGATGTAAATGCTTGTTCTTGTAAAAGTTTCTTTAAGAACAAAGACCTATTCAGCTCTATTTTTTAAGTTTTATAGGAGTTTTTTATATATTTGACTCGAATAATCATAGAATATGATAACATCAGAGATACAACAAATAAAACTAAAATTTGGCATTATAGGCAATTCTGAAGGGTTGAATCGTGCGATAGATATAGCAATTCAGGTGGCACCTACGGATTTGTCTGTGCTGATAACCGGCGAAAGTGGTGTAGGTAAAGAAAACTTTCCTAAAATCATTCATCAGAATAGTGCTCGTAAGCATGGCCAGTATATTGCGGTAAACTGTGGGGCAATTCCTGAAGGAACTATTGATTCTGAGTTATTCGGGCATGAAAAGGGAGCTTTTACAGGGGCAATAGGAGAACGTAAAGGTTATTTTGGCGAAGCCAATGGCGGAACGATTTTTTTGGATGAAGTCGGAGAGTTGCCGATGTCTACACAAGCTCGTTTGTTACGTGTGCTGGAAACCGGTGAATTTATAAAGGTAGGTTCGTCGAAAGTGGAAAAAACCAACGCACGTATTGTTGCCGCTACAAATGTTAATCTTGCACAAGCAATTGTGGATGGACGATTTAGGGAAGATTTATATTACAGACTGAATACGGTTCCTATTAAAATACCTTCCTTGCGTGAGCGTAAAGAAGATATTCCTTTGTTGTTTCGTAAGTTTGCTTCTGATTTCGCTGAAAAATATCACATGCCTTCTATTCAACTGACAGACGAAGCAAAAAATATGCTTGTTACCTATCCGTGGCCTGGCAATATTCGTGAGTTAAAAAACATAACGGAGCAAATTTCAATCATTGAAAAAAAGAGAGAAATAACAGCTGAGATCTTGCAGTCTTATATCCCTGTGCATCAAGATGCACCTATTCCGATGTTGGTAAGTAATGTTTCCTCACAAAGTAAAAGTTTTGAGAGTGAGCGTGAAATTTTATATAAGATTCTGTTTGATATGCGCAATGATGTTACGGAGTTAAAGAAACTGGTACACGATATTATGGCGGAACGACAAACTCAAAAAACATCAATTACTCCAACCGTCCCAATGGAATATTATCCGTCTCGGGATTTGCAATTGGTTTCACAAGCGGAAACAAAAATGCCGACTATCAATATAACTTCAGATGTAACTCCCTCACACGTTCCGTCGGATTTTCGTGATACGGTGGAATATGTAGAAGAATCTTTATCTCTCGATGAAGTGGAGAAAGAAATGATTCGCAAAGCATTGGAACGGCATCACGGACGACGCAAGAATGCAGCTAAAGATTTAAAAATATCAGAACGTACATTATATAGAAAAATAAAGGAATATGGCTTGGAATAAATGGAAGCAAAAGATTTTAATGATGCTGTGGTGTTTAATGGTATTAGCATCTTGTTCTATATCGTATAAGTTCAACGGTTCGTCAATTAACTATGATGTTATAAAAACAATAACTTTGAGCACTTTTGAAAATCGTGCTTTATATCAGTATGCACCGTTGGCTCCGTTGTTTAATACGAAACTGCAAGATGCTTATGCACAGCAGACCCGTTTGCAATTTGTCAGACAAAATGGCGATTTGGAAATCTCAGGTGAAATAGTCGGATACGATGTCTATAACAAATCAGTGGCTGCCGATGGATATTCTTCTCAAGTAGAACTCCGTTTGACTATAAACGTACGTTTTGTGAATAACACAAACCATGATGAGGATTTCGAACAGCGCTTTACAGCTTCTCAAACATATGATTCAACACAGCAGTTGACATCGGTTCAAGATGACTTGATCGAAGAAATGACAGATGATATTGTCGATCAGATTTTTAACGCAACGGTAGCTAACTGGTAAACATGAGTATAGATGAATTATTGAAATGTCCGGAGCGTTTAAATATTGATTCGTTAGAGTTTCTGAGGAAGATTGTGGACAAATATCCGTATTTTCAAACAGTTCGTTTACTCTATCTGAAAAATTTATGTTTGTTGCAAGCAACCTCCTTTAAATCTGTCTTATATGAGTCTGTTATTTATATTACAGACCGTATGCTGCTATATCGCCTTCTGGAAAAAAATCATCCACCAGTGTATTCAGAAAAATACGATGATTCTCATAATCAACGAGGTAATCGCTCGATGGATTTGATTGATACCTTTTTGACCAAAATGCCGGAATATAAACAGGCAATTCTGGGTCAGAGCGATAGAAATATGGATTATATATCCTTTTTGTTGAAAGATGAAGAAAAGAAGCCTGCTTCTGTTGAAACAGCAACTGAATCTGGAGAAAAACGATTGCGTGGTCAAGATTTGATAGATCAGTTTGTGAAAAGTTCAGAGCAGGAAACGGCCATACCGGTATCTGCTACCACAAACGGAAAAGATGAACTTTCGTATGTTGAAGAAGAAGAGAGAAAAAAGATGGTTATAGATTCAGGATTGGGGTTGGATGAAGAATATTTTACGGAAACACTTGCAAATATATATATAAAGCAACATAAGTATTCGAAAGCGCTAGAAATTATTAAAAAATTAAGTTTGAAATATCCGAAAAAAAGCACTTACTTTGCAACACAAATTAAAACTTTAGAAGAATTGATTATTAACTCTAAATCGTAGACTTAAAAATGTACGTATTTATATCATTGGTTGTATTAATTGTGATCGCATCTGTTCTGATGTGTTTCATCGTTTTAATTCAAAATTCAAAAGGTGGTGGTTTGGCAGCAGGATTTGCTTCTTCCAATCAGATAATGGGAGTTCGTAAGACGACAGATGTCTTGGAAAAAGCAACGTGGGGATTAGCTATATTCATGGTTGTTTTGAGTGTAGCTTCGGCTTATGCACTTCCGTCAGGATCTGCAGAAGATTCTGTGTTGATGAAAGAAGCACAAAGAGAAATACAAAATAATCCACAAGGATTACCGGGATTTGATGCTTCTGGGATTACTCCTTCTGAAACACAAGTTCCAGCACAACAAGATTCAGTGAACTAAACATTCGGTCAATTATAAAAAGGCTCATTTATACGAAGTAATCGTATAAATGAGCCTTTTTTATGTAATAAAACCTAGAGAATCATAAATCCCACGCTTACTGTTGGTATTTTGTCTATCCCGTTTTGCAAGTTCAGGATTTTCTTGGTAACTCTCCACTGCGTTTCTTCCAAGTTCGTTGAATACCTAATTATGTTCAAGTAGAGTAATCTAAAGAAGCATCATTTTCACAAAAAGAAGAAACGCTCTTTTATTGAAATTCAATTTTTAGACAGGCTCTTACTCTTTTCGCTATATT
Organism: uncultured Bacteroides sp.; assembly: GCA_964514145.1. GTDB lineage: Bacteria > Bacteroidota > Bacteroidia > Bacteroidales > Bacteroidaceae > Phocaeicola_A. The sequence goes on along the minus strand of CAZEPM010000018.1, from coordinate 12,916 downwards.
TGCAATAGTTTAATAAGAAATAAATACATGAAGACGGAAAGACCCTTGATTTTAATTTCTAATGATGACGGTGTGACAGCTAAAGGCTTAAAGTGTTTGATTGGAATGTTGCGTCCGCTAGCTGATTTGGTGGTGATGGCACCCGATGCACATCGTTCGGGAGCGTCATGTTCGATTTCAGCCGGACTGCCGGTGGGCTATCGTGAGGTGTGCCATGAAGACGGATTGGCGGTATATGCTTGTACAGGAACACCCATAGACTGCGTGAAACTGGCTTTGCAGGAAGTTGTTTGTCGCTGTCCGGATTTGATGGTGAGTGGCATCAATCATGGTGACAATTCGGCTATCAACGTGCATTATTCAGGCACAATGGGTGCAGTGTTCGAAGGCTGTATGAAGGGCATTCCGTCTATTGGCTTTTCGTTGTGTGACCATAGTCCGGATGCTGATTTTTTGCCGTTGACAGCGTGTGTACAGAGTCTTGTATATGAAGTACTCATACGGGGTTTGCCCGAAAGAGTCTGTCTGAATGTCAATTTCCCGAAAGCGACTTTTTTTCGTGGAGTTAAAATCTGTCGGCAAACGCGCGGAAGCTGGGAAGGTGAATGGGAAAGCGCACACAATCCTCATGGGCAGCATTATTTCTGGCTTACAGGCAGGTTCAGATCACTGGAAAATGAAGATGACATTTTGACGTGTGAGGCCCGGAACGAAAAAGTCTTGTGGCCTGACACGGTGGCTTTGAATTCAGGATATGTGTCTGTAACACCTACCAGAATAGATGTTACGGATTATGATCAGGTTCGTGCAATGCAGGATTGGTCGTTAGCTTTTTAAAATAGATAAGACTTATGAAATACTATCTTATTGTGGGTGAGGCTTCGGGCGATTTGCATGCATCTAATTTGATGCGTGCACTTAAGCATGAAGACCCGGATGCAGATTTTCGCTTTTTTGGCGGCGAACTAATGTCTCAAGTGGGCGGTACGCGGGTGAAACATTATAAGGAGATGGCTTATATGGGGTTTATTCCTGTTTTACTCCATCTGCATGTAATTTTTTCCAATATGCATTTTTGCAAGAAAGACATTATGGCTTGGCAGCCTGATGTGGTAATTCTTGTCGATTATCCGGGATTTAATCTGAAGATAGCCAAGTTTTTGAAGCAGTATACCTCTATCCCAGTCTATTATTATATCTCTCCGAAGATTTGGGCATGGAAGACTTATCGTATCAAGAATATCAAGCGAGATGTGTATGAACTCTTTTCTATTTTACCTTTTGAAGTCGACTTTTACCGCTCATATAACTATCCGATTCATTATGTGGGTAATCCTTGTGTTGATGCGGTGACGGCTTTCAGACAAAATTATCATGAATCGTTTGCTGATTTTGCTACGCATAACGGACTCGATCCAAACAAACCGATAATTGCTTTGTTGGCCGGTAGTCGCAAACAGGAGATTAAAGATAATTTGCCGGATATGATAGAAGCCGCCCGTGTGTTTAGTGACTATCAGATGGTGTTAGCCGGTGCTCCGGGAATGGATCCGTTTTATTATAGCGAATTTGTGAAAGACATGCCGGTGTCAGTGGTCTATGGGCAGACATATCAGTTGCTGACGCATGCCCATGCAGCCTTTGTCACATCGGGTACAGCTACACTAGAGACTGCTTTGTTCGGCGTTCCTCAGGTGGTGTGCTATCATACACCTATCGGTAAGGTTATTTCTTTTTTGCGTCGGCATATCATTAAGGTCAAATACATCTCGTTGGTCAATCTGATTACAGACTGCGAAGTTGTGAAAGAGCTTGTGGCCGATACAATGACAATTCCCAATATGAAAAACAGTTTGCGCGAAATTCTTGTGGGTGAGGCGCGTGAAACTGTATTGCGGCAATATGAACGAATGGTTGAAATTTTGGGTCCAGCCGGTGCATCAGAAAAAGCTGCTCAGGAAATGGTGGCGTTGTTGCGCCGTTACAAAGGAGTGTAAAGAAAGATGGTATAATACGGTGTGTATGACAAATTGTTTTCGTGCTTCAGTTGTTCAACATGACATTGTGTGGTGTGAACCTTCAGCAAACCGCCAACGGATAGAATCGTTGATTAGTGATGCTCCACAGACAGATCTTTTTGTATTGTCGGAGATGTATACAACGGGTTTTTGTATGGAGCCCGTTTCCGTAAGTGAGCCTGTAGAGGGCGAGACATTGGCTTGGATGTGTAGATTGAGCAAAGCGAAAGATTGTGCATTGGCCGGTAGTATTGTGATAACGGAGGGTGGTCGTTATTTCAATCGTTTGTATTTCGTAAAACCTAACGGTGAGGTAACTTACTATGACAAACGTCATCTCTTTACGTATGGCGGGGAACATCAGAGCTATTGCGCAGGCCGTGATCGGGTGATCGTGGCATGGCGTGGGGTGCGTTTCCTGCTTCAGATATGTTATGATTTACGTTTTCCCGTGTTCGCACGCAATCGGAATGATTATGATGCCATTATCTATGTGGCAAATTGGCCTGATACGCGTATCGTTGTGTGGAATACGCTTTTGCAGGCTCGTGCTTTGGAAAATCAATGTTATGTGCTGGCTGCCAATCGTATAGGCGATATTCCTTTGCTCCATTATTCGGGGCACAGCCAGATAGTCGATGCTTACGGTCGTTTGTTGGCTCGTGCTGAAGACAATTGTGAAATGTTGATCCATGCCGAGTTGGATATGGATCGTTTGGCCACATTCCGACGAAAGTTTCCTGTGCTGGGCGATAGAGATGAGTTTTTTCTAACGTAGCAAGGATTGTTTCTTGGAAGACTACGTCTTATGGTATTAGCGGTTGGCCGGATTTTTTGGTCGTTGTTCCTTTGTCTTTTTCGTTTTCGGAGATAATCAGTAGTTTGTCTCCAGCGAACAATTCAAGTTGTCCGTTAGGAATCAGAAAATCATCTCCTCGCTTTACCAGCATGACGAGTAACCCTTTCGGCAGTTTCATGTCCATTAGTCTATTGCCTTTAGCTAGCATGTCGGACGTGAGTGTTACATCGTGTAACTGTGTGTCTAGTTCTTCCGGAAGTTCAACACCAAACTCGTTCCCTTCTTTTTCTATGGGTGTATCAAGGTGTAACCAACGTGCAACGCGTGAGATGGTCATACCTTGGACAATTAGCGAAAGAAGCGTGATAAAAAATACGATATTGAATATTTGATCGGACTCGTTGACCTTGGCAATAACCGGATACGTCGCAAAAATGATGGGAACCGCACCGCGCAGTCCTACCCATGAAACGAAGAGGCGCGACCGATTGCTGAGCGAACGGAACGGAAGCAGGCATGCAAATACACTGATTGGACGTGCAACTAAAATCATGAATACACCTATCAGAAGAGCTACACCGGCAACTTTAAACATTTCATGAGGGTTAACCAATAATCCTAACGTGAGGAACATGACTATCTGAAATAGCCACGTAAGTCCGTTCATAAAGGTATTAATTTCTTTTCTATTGGTTAAACGGACATTGCCGACGACTACGCCTAAAATGTAGACTGCCAAATATCCGTTACCTTGTAGCTGGTCTGTCAGCGTGAAAGTGAAAAACACCATACTTAGCAACAAAATCGGATAAAGCGAACTGTTGGACAGATTGATGTGATTGATTATCCACACAGCAAACTTTCCAATGGTAAAACCGATGACACCGCCGAAGAAAAACTGTATGGCTAAATCTTTGCAGATAATGCCTATATCCCATGTACCGGTAGCGATTACTTGAATCAGAACAATGGTAAGCATGTATGCCACAGGGTCATTGCTTCCGCTTTCAAGTTCGAGCATGGGGCGTAAGTTGTGCTTTAGGTTCATGTTTTGCGAACGTAGCAAACTAAAGACAGAAGCTGAATCTGTTGAAGACATTGTTGCGGCTAAGAGTAGTGAAGCCGTAAGCGTCAGCGCTATGTTGGCCTGAGTATAGTCTGAAATGAAATAGATGAAGATGCCTGTAAATATTGTTGTCAGCAGTACACCTATCGTAGACAGTAAGACTCCTTGTGTCAGTACCGGACGTATGTCGCTAAACTTTGTGTCCATACCACCCGTAAAAAGGATGATACTAAGCGCCATCATACCGATGAACTGTGCGTCTTCGGCGCTGTTGAATTGTAAACCTAATCCGTCACTGCCAAATAGCATACCGGCAACGAGGAATAATAACAATGTTGGGATACCGAAACGATAGCCCGTTTTACTGATGAGTATGCTGCAAAAGATAAGTACGGAGCCTACCAACAGGATGTTTTCAGAGGTAAAAATTAGTGGAGTCATATCTGAATATGATGTGAATTTGTTTCTAGAAGTTACGAAATAGTTCTAAGTAGTTGGAAATGAGCTGTTGTTTCCTGCTCAATATAGTAATAGGTTACGATTTAGTTAGTTATCCACTGCATTATTCTTCTGCGCGTTGCGTAACCCTCAAAGAACTCTTCGTCCGCAAAGGTAGCTCTAAAAACGGAGATTCAGAAATAAATCCTTTGCTTTTTTATTCCCCACACATAAGATTTTCCGTAAAAGCGAAGGGGTGCTTTTACGGGCTTTCAGCCGATTCCTTTTTCCGCTGTCCACATGGTGGAAACGTACATCAACGGCAACATATCCGTGTTCCGTGAATTCTACCACGAATCCATATCCTTTGTACAGACAGAATAGACGAAAGCGGCAAACAGGTTGCACTCCATCCGCCGGTGAAATAAAACGTGAAATAATGTAAAAAATACAAACATTGTTTTTGATATAAAACACTAAAAAACAATAAAATAAAACCCAAAATAATATCATTTAGTTATTAATATTGTTATATTTAACACATCGTTGTCTAAAAGACAAATTAAAAACGCGGTTAATTAGTACTAGTTAGTAAATTTTTTTTTTCAACCCTCAAAAACCTTTAACCCATGAGAAAAACAAATTATTTCAAATTCTTAAAGCTACTGTTGCTGTTTTGCACACTGCCGTTATGGACATTTGCTCAAAACGTCACAGTGAAAGGCATGGTGAAAAATGAGGCCGGCGACGCGATAATCGGCGCCAGCGTGGTGGAAAAAGGAACGTCAAACGGTGTCATCACAGATTTTGACGGGAATTTCGAATTGAACGTGCCAACAGGCACAACCCTTACTATTTCGTTTGTCGGCTACCAGACACAGGAGATAACCGCAGATGGAAGGGGCACAATCAATGTAGTTCTCAGAGAAGACACCAAAATTTTGGACGAAGTGGTGGTCATCGGATACGGAACACAGCGCCGTGAGGCCATTACCGGCTCTGTTGCTAATATCAGTGGTACAGAGTTGAATCAGATTGCTGCAACCAACGCCGCACAAGCATTGCAAGGCCGCGTTGCCGGTGTGCTCATGACACAGACTTCTTCAAAGCCTGGTGCCGAGATGCAGATACGTATCCGTGGTCAGCGCTCACTCAACGCAAGCAACGACCCGCTGATAGTGCTTGATGGAATACCATTCATGGGTCAGCTGTCTGATATCAATCCTGGCGACATCAAGTCAATGGATATCTTGAAGGACGCATCTGCCACAGCCATCTACGGTAGCCGTGGTGCCAACGGTGTCATCCTTATTACTACTGTAAAAGGTATAGAGGGTACTCCTCCCAAAGTCAGCTACAACTCTTATGTAGGCTTTAAGACAGTGTTCCACAAGTTTCCGATGATGAACGGTAAGCAGTATTCAGAAATGCGTAAGGCTGCACAATGGAGTAACGGTGGATACCAAAACTCTGTCGATGAGAGTGACGATATGGACACCGACTGGCAAGATTTGTTTTATCGTACCGGTATCAGCCACAACAATGATATAAATATTGCCGGTGGAACGATAGGCGGAAGCTACAGTTTCGGTGCAGGTTATTACCATGACGAGGCTGTAATCCCGACACAAGGTTATGACCGTGTGTCAATCCGCGGCAATATTGACCAGAGTGTAGGCAAATACTTCCGTTTCGGACTGTCAACAAATACCAGCTATCATGAGACCACTGGGCAGAACATCAATATGTACAGTGTACTATCATTGAGCCCGCTGATTAATCCTTATGATTCAGAAGGCAATCTCAAACAGAGGGTAAGAATGCCTGCGGATGATGTGTTTATTGTAACTAAGGACGTTGTAAACAGTCTCAAAGACGACTGGTTGAATGAAGAGAAGGGAGTTGGTACATACAACACAATGTTCGCAGAGGTTAAGTGCCCATGGATAGAAGGACTCAGCTACCGTGTTAACTTAGGTTTGAACTACCGTTCGTCAAAGACTGGTGTGTTCACAGGAACAGGCGTAAACAGCGGGAGTGACCCTGACAATCCTAATAGTGCATCAGTTCAGCAGGATATAACGAAAAACTGGGCTGTAGAGAACCTCATCACTTACGACCGCACATTCGCTGGGAAGCATCACCTGAATGTAACAGGACTTTATTCGGCCGAACAAACAACATTCGAACGTACCTATATGTCAGGCCAAAGTTTTCCTGCAGAATACTTTCAGTATTACAATATCGGTGCGGCAACTCAAAATCTTTCAGTTGATCCGACCGAACAGGATTATTGGCAAAGCGGACTGATGTCATGGATGGGCCGTGTGATGTACACCTACAACAACAAGTACATGATTTCAGCTACAATACGTGCCGATGCCTCTTCGCGTTTGGCAAAAGGCCACCAATGGCATACCTATCCTGCTGTGTCTGCTGGATGGAACATCAGGGAAGAATCATTCATGAAAAGTGTAAACTGGCTCGACCAGCTGAAAATCCGTGTAGGATACGGACAGACATCAAACCAGAGTATAGATCCATATTCAACTCTTGGCGCACTCAGCACACGCCCCTACAACTTTGGATCTAGCGATTTCTATTATGGCTACTACGTATCAACGCTTCCTAATAACGAGCTTGGATGGGAGTATACGTCAACATGGAACTTTGGTATCGACTTCTCTCTCTTCAACGGAAGATTGAACGGAACAATGGAGTACTATATTCAGAATACCAACGACTTGTTGCTTAGTGTATCGCTTCCGGCAACTTCAGGTGTGAGCAGCTACATGGCCAATATAGGAAAGACACGTAACACCGGTTTTGAAATGAGCCTCAACGGAATCATTCTCAACAACAAGAACGGATGGACATGGGATGCCGGTATCAACTTCTACTTCAATCGCAACAAGCTCGTCGCTCTTGCATCTGGTGCAACGCAGGATATCGACAACCGTTGGTTCGTAGGATATCCGATTGATGTTATCTATGATTATAAGAAAATAGGCCTCTGGCAGGAAGGCGACCCATATCTTGACATTCTTGAGCCGGGTGGCAACGTTGGGATGATCAAGGTTGAGTACACTGGCGAATACGATGCCGACGGCACTCCTGTTCGCCAGATAACTACTGAAGACAGGCAGATAATGAGTATGGAGCCAGATCTTATAGGCGGTTTTAATACCAACGTTTACTACAAGGGCTTCGACTTCTCTGTTATCGGTATATTCCAGATTGGCGGTACACTTATCAGTGCCCTTCATTCTAATATAGGTTATCTTAACTCTTTGGACGGTCGTCGCGGACAGATCGATGTAGATTACTGGACTGAAACCAATACGGATGCCAAATATCCGAGACCGGGTGGTATATCTTCAAGTAATAACCCGAAATACGGCAGTACTCTTGGTTACTTCGATGCTGGCTATCTGAAGATACGTTCAATTACACTTGGTTATGACTTTGCACGCTTCAAGGCTGTAAAGAACTACGGTATCAGCAAGCTACGTGCTTACTTTACGGTGCAAAATCCGTTTGTACTCTTCTCTGAGTTTACCGATGAGTGTGGCCTTGACCCGGAGACCAACTCTATAACAAACGACGGCATCACGGCTGTTTCTATGGAAGGATACACCAGTGCACATACTTTGCCTATAGTCGGATACAACACTCCTGCTACGCGTAATTTCTTATTCGGAATAAATTTAACTTTCTAAAAACGACAAACCATGAATACGTTTAAAATGAAAATAAAGAACTTCGGCATAGCATCAATAGGACTACTGCTGATGCTTAGTTCATGCTCAGACATTCTCGATGAGCAGTCCCGTACACTCTACGAGCCGGGATTCTTCCAAGAAGAAGAAGGTATTATAGGAGGACTTACGGCCCTTTATGCCCACCTGCGTGATACTTATGGAAACGGTTATTATCTCAACGCATATGAGACCGGAACAGACGAATATACTTGGGGACACGATGCCGATTCCAATTATAAAGACGCCGACCTGTCAGGCGTAGGTTCTCTTAATGCCGAGACATGTAGAGCCGATGTACTTTGGAACAATGCGTTCACATATATCAACACAGCCAGCGGTATCATAGAGAACGGTACCGCCGCAGGATTAGATGAGTCTCTCATCAGTGAGGCGCGTTTCTTCCGTGCATTCGACTATTTCCGTCTTGTACAGACATTTGGCGGTGTTCCGTTGGATTTGGGTGCAGGTGAGTTGGCATTCAATACCACTCCATCACGCACCTCCGTGCGCAACACCGTACCTGAGGTTTATACAAAAGCAATCTTCCCCGATTTGCTCACAGCAATAGAGAATCTGCCTGAAAGCGGACGCCTTACCGGTGGTGTCACAAAGACTGCAGCACGCATAGCTTTAGGTTGGGCTTACCTCACCTATGGTTGGTGGCTTGAAAACCCTAACGACATACCGACGTATCCGGAATGCACCCGTACCGATCCGGATGGTCATGACGCACAGTGGTATTTCCAGGCTGCATATGATATAGCCATTGAAGCTATCCAGAATCCCGGTCCGTTCTCCCTGCAATCTACATTCTATGATGTGAACTTAGGCTCAAACGACCGCAACAGCGAGATAGTTCTCTATGCAGACCATACTGAGGAAAGTGAGGAATATACTGGCGGCTCGTTGACTTGGGCCAATGGGTCTACAGGTGAGAACTTTGCCGCATGGTTGGTTACGTGGGATTATACTCTCATGACCGCAACGAGACCTGACAATGGAGATTCGTACAACCCTGTACAGCGTATCGCGATCCAAGACGGCGGTCGTCCTTGGAAGTGTATGGCTCCGCCTCAGGAAGTGTTTACAACAACCTTTGCTGATAAGACTAACGACTCACGTTTTGACGGAACTTTCACCACTGTTTATCGCGCAAACTGGAATCTTGCCCATGCAGAGAACTCTCCGGCTACATTGATCAACGCCAATGACATGGAAATCAGTCCTGGTGACCCGACTCTGACATTCATTACAGATTATGAGGCTCCGGCAGGATCTGCTTATACGACAGAAAACACTGTAGGCGGCTTTGAGGCTCCCGGACGTGCTGATTATGTAGTTCCATTGTCAGCTATCAGCCGCCGTAAGTATCCAGCACTGTGGAAAATCGCTATATACCGTACAGACAACGGTGACGGCCTTGGCTCTCCTAACGGTAGTATCACACGTCCGTATCCTGTTATGAAATTCTCAGAACTGTATTTCATTGCAGCAGAGGCAGACGTTAAATGTACTACAAACCAACCTCAATCAGGTTATTCTGCGCGCGAACTCATCAATGTGATCCGTGCACGTGCTGGGGTATGGCGTTTCAACAGAGTTGAGAATGCTGAATACGTGGCAGATTTTAGCCAACAGATGATAGAGCAAACAGACAGGGAAGTGTCGGACTGGGACAATTCTCAGGAAGCTATAAACTTCCTCATTGACGAACTTAGCCGTGAATACTTCGGTGAAGGCCGTCGTTGGTATGACCTCGTACGTACTCAGACTTGGAGAGAGCGTGCTGAGGAGTTTACCATAGCAGGTTCTTCTACAGAAGACTATACACCGGAACAGTTCACTCGTGACATTCCCGACGGTTATTACCTTCGTCCGATACCTCAGACACAGCTTGACGGTATGGAAATGACTGCCGCAGAAAAAAACGAGTATCAGAATCCTGCATATAGGTAGGTATGATTCCTTCTTAAGAATATCGACTTTGGTTGATATTATCTGAAAAAAATGTGGAGTGGAATGTTTCCAGTAATCTGTAAATTACATAAAAGTCCACTCCCATTTTTTAATCAAGCTTTGCTGTTAGCCTTTATTGGCACATATCAGAACTTCTTCACGGTTTCCTATGAAGTCTTTAATTCGTCTTGAGTCTTTTGTAAGGTTTTCTGTGGAGATTATTGAATGATTGACAAAATACAATTCCGCATGGGTCCTCGTGCCCTGTACATTTACAGAATTTATGAGAAAACCGATTATTACTTTATACCTTCTTTTGGGTTGTTTGTTATCCTGTTATGCCAGAGAGACTGACAGAAAACAAAATTTTGACTTTGGTTGGAAGTTTATTCTTGATGATAATGCAGCCTATTCAGGGCTTTCTATAGATGAGACAGAATGGAAAGACGTGCAGTTGCCACATGACTGGAGCACTACCTTAGAGTGGGACAACAGTGTGAGCGGCTCTGCCGCCCATCTACCGGGTGGAATAGGATGGTATAGAAAGACTTTCTTTGTTCCTGAGAAGTATGACGGGAAAAGAGTCTCCATCCTTTTTGACGGTGTATATCATCAGAGTGATGTATATATAAACGGACATCATCTGGGATTCAGACCATATGGTTTCTGCAGCATAGAGTATGACCTGACCCCATACCTGAGCTACGGCAGTGACAACGTGATAGCCGTGCGTGTAGACCGGAAAGAGAAGCAGGAGGTGTGTCGCTGGTATACTGGCTCCGGTATCTACCGCCATGCTTGGCTTCAGGTACGCAGTCAGGTGCATATCCCAACCTATGGGACATATGTCACTACGCCGAATGTCACGGAGCAACAGGCTGATGTCAATATAGTGACAACACTTGTAAACAAGAGTGGAAAGCCTCAAAACGTGACGGTGATACAGCGCATAATCGACTCGGCTGGAAAGACCGTAGCGAAAAGTGAAGCCCTGAAAAAAGAGCTGTCGGCCGGAGACTCTGTGGATGTCAGCCAGCCTCTGGAGATAGAAAATCCGACATTATGGTCGCTGGAACTTCCTTACCTTTACACGATGGAGACTACGGTGAAAGCCGGTGGAAAAGTAACTGACACTTATCAGACAACTTTCGGCGTGCGTACTATCAAGTTTGATCCAGAGCATGGCTTCTTCCTCAACGGCAAACACGTGAAGCTTAAGGGGCTGTGTCTGCATCAGGACATGGGGGTGCTTGGCACGGCTGTGCCGGACAGAGGTTATGAATACCGCCTTGAAATACTTAAAGAGTATGGATGCAATGCTATACGATGCGCCCACAACCAGCCTTCACCGGAACTTCTCGACATGTGCGACCGCATGGGGCTACTTGTCATAGACGAGGCTTTTGACAAGTGGAAATCCGGATATTATGAAAAATATTTTGACGAGTGGTGGCAGCGTGATCTGGCAGACATGATATTGCGTGACCGCAACCATCCGTCAATAATCCTCTGGAGCATCGGAAACGAGGTGCAGGAGGCCTGGGATGAGGGAAACGAAGGAATAGAACGAGCCAAAATGCTCAATGATTTCGTACACCGCCTTGAGCCTACACGTCCTACCACGCTTGCCGCGCAGAACAACCATAACGGTAAGTTCTCTGCCGTAGTTGACGTTACAGGATATAATTATCTTGAGGCAAGACTGCTTGCCGATCGTGCGAAAAATCCCACACACTGTTATTTCATATCTGAGGAATTACCTTATTTCCAAGGGGCTGAAGGCAATATACGTGCATATCTGACGGATAATCCCTGGAACACAATAGCTTCTCACGACTTCATCGCCGGCGGCTTCATCTGGTCTGGCGTAGATTATTGGGGAGAGGCTGGCGGCGACAGCAACGGATGGCCTAACGGCCTGTTTGACATGACAATGACAGAAAAGCCAAGGGCCATATTCCATCGCGCTATGTGGAATCTTGACAAGCCTGTCGTAGGCATAGCCGTGATGGATAATTCGCTTGACATTGACCACGGCCGTGACTTGTGGCAATGGCCCATGATGGCATCACATTGGAGCTTCCCTGAGCGTTACAGGGGGCTGATGATGGAAGTACGCACAACGACAAACTGTGAGCGTGTGGAACTGGTATGTAACGGTAAACAGATGGGAGTGTATAAAACAGCTGACTATCCGAACCATACAATCAACTGGTTTGTGCCTTTCAATCCCGGAACGATTGTAGCCAACGCCTACAACGGCGACAGCCTAATGGCAACATCTAAGCTGGTTACAGCATACAAGGCTGAAGATGTCTTTGTCAAGGCTGACCGCACTATGCTCAAGGCTGACGGACAGGACCTGTCGTTTATAAAGATTGAATTGCAGGACAAAGACGGCAATCCGGTGGAAGTTGACAATCGCGACATCGTTGTGTCGGTTGAGGGTGAAGGAGTGTTTCGTGGTATTGATACAGGCGAGACACGCCGCAAGGAACTGCTTACAGCAAACAAAGTCAAATCCTACTTCGGCCGCGCTCAGGTTGTGGTTCAGTCAACCCGCAAGGCAGGGATAATGAAGGTGCATGTCAAGGTAGATGGAATTGCCGGAGAGAAGGTGATTGATATCATAACTGAATGATTACCAGTTTTAAATCTGTCCATCCAAGTGTTGGTATGTTCAGTGGAAAACCTTTCGGCATACAGTTCATCGTCCACCGGAATATCATCGGAGTCATCTCTTCTCCTGTTGATGCAAATGTTTGTGACAACTTCTTCTTCCTGTAGAAAGTTACGCAGGAGATTGCAATCATATCCCGCATCGGCATTGAGGAAAAGTCCTCCAATCCTGATATTGGATTTTTCAAGATCATTGAAC
>CAZEPM010000017.1:0-24879 GCA_964514145.1 uncultured Bacteroides sp. | reverse complement strand
TCCTGCTGGAACGCGATGACGTAAACCTTGAAAATGGCGTGGTTTCCATCAAACGTGGCAAGGGGTATGACCAACATTATGCAGTCCTTCATGATACAATGCTAATCTTGATGCGCACTTATGACGAAAGAATAGATGAGCTGGTCCCGAACCGCAGGGTGTTTTTCCCGACACCGGATGACAAACCACACCCTCCTGTATGGGTGACGTATCACTTCCGGGTACTGTGGCAAAGCTGCAATTCATCCCATGCCATCCCATACGAACTGAGACACAACTACGCCATAGAGAACATCAACAGCTGGACGCACCAAGGATTTGCAGTACACGACAAGTTATTAGCTCTAAGCAAGAGTATGGGACACAGGCAGATTGGAAGCACATTGGCTTATTATTCTTTGACCCCCGCGATTTCTGACATAATGGTGTGTGCCGACAATGAAAAAACAACAGTTAACGCAAGACACTTATGAAGAAGATTAACCCACAAGCCATGCAGATTGCCGGTTGCCTGCATGACTGGCTCGAACATTATGTACCTTCCATTAAGGCGTGCAGCCGACATACACAAAGGAGCTATCATATTTCCATGACGCTTTATGCGGAATTCCTCAGAACGGTAAAAGGCGTAACGCCCGAAACATTGAATGCTGATTGCTTTTGCAAGAAAAACATTGAAGAGTGGATTGTTTGGATGAAGAACATTCGGAACTGCAGTCCGACGACCTGTAATGTGAGACTATCCGCCTTGCGCGTCTTTTTTGAAATACCTGTCAGACAAATGACATATCATTCGTTTCAGTGTTCCTGCAGGCAGAGAATGTACCGAATGAAAAAACACCAAGGAGAAAAGTGGTCGGACTTAGCAAGCAGGCTGTTGACACGCTTCTATCCATGCCCAACCAAAGAACCGCCATCGGTTTTCGTGATTACACGCTTATGCTCCTCTTGTATTCGACTGCCGTGCGCATCAATGAGCTTTTGACGTTGAAGATAGGCAATATTGTCGTGGACTGCGCAAAGCCTCACATAACAGTCATAGGGAAAGGAAGGAAGAAACGCCCAATACCTCTTCTGGCAAAGCCTATGCAATGTTTGAAGAAATACCTTGCCGAGTATCATCCTAATCCTGACGACGCTAAAGCGTTACTCTTCAGTTCAAAAAGTAAAGGTATATACACACCCATGTCTGCGGAAAATGTTAATAAGATGCTGAAAAGGTACGCAAAAATAGCGCATGGCAAATGCGGTGATGTTCCTTTGGACATGCATGCGCATCAGTTCAGGCACGCCAAAGCATCTCATTGGCTTGAAAACGGCATGAACATTGCCCAAATCTCTTATCTGCTTGGACATGAGAATATCCAAACGACAATGGTATACCTTGATATAACCACCGAACAAGAAGAAAAAGCATTGGAAACGCTTGAGGATGAGAACCTGAGGAAGGTTGGTAAGAAATGGAAATCGGCAAAAGGTAAAATGGAGCTTGAGGCTTTCTTAGGTTTGCGTAAATGATGAATGTGGGGCGTTGTGCTTATAAGTGCAATGCCTTACTTCATGACAACTTACTCAATAAATAATCCGAACTATACATGAATATAATAATAAGGTAATCAAATATTTAATAGTTTTTTTTCGGAAACTGACAAAAGTTCTGATAATGGCTCTCATCCACAAACAGGTGGTCTATGCCCATCTGTTTGAAATCCACCACTTCATCTTTCCGCGAGGCGATGTCGTCGGCAATGGATTTCAGACGGGCCTCCAGGTTCAGTTTGCGTTTCTCCACTCCTTTCAGCATCGCGCGGGAAACCTCCTTCCCCTGTGTCCGGAGAACTTCCAGATTCTCTTCCACGTTTTCAAGTTCCTTTTCAAAAATGGCCTGCTGTATCTCCAGCGATTGCGGTATCATTCCGAACTGGTCGTGTGTCAATATGATACAGTCCCAGTCGTTGTTTTTTATGTCATTGAATATGTGCAGACGGTTCCGTGGAGTGAAGTCATTCTTTCCCGGATAAAGTATTCTTGCATTGGGATATGCCTTGCGGAAGGTATTGGCAATGTCGAACACATTCGCCTTCAGCCCGATAATCATCGGCTTGTTCACTATGCCCAGCCGTTTCATCTCATACGCCGCACAGCACATGATAAGGGTCTTGTCCGCACCCACTTGATGGTCGCAGATACCCCCGTTGTTCACTTTGAGCATCCATACCGCATCTTTCTGGCTTTTGTACAAGTCGTTAATGCCCAAAGATTTCAAATCCAGATCCGGAAAACTCTGGTGCGAACCGTCATAATTCGGCCGCACAAAACAGTTGAACAGCTCGTTGTACCTCTGTGTCAGTCTTGCCTTGAAAGAGTCTGGCTGACTTTGCCAGTCATGGATTCCCCGGTAACAGGGTCATTGACTGTCTTGCTTTTTGTAATGTCCGGAATGGTGTTGTGCAGGGCATGGCGCATCAGATTGATGCCGTCATAAGTTTTTGACTCGCCTTTGACTGCATACTTACGGTAGATATTCGCATTCTTCAGTTCGCATTTGACGGAATATTCGTCGGAACTGGAATTGTAATGGATGTTCACTTCTGTCTCAAACAGCTCGCTGGCAAACATGGAATAGACCTGTGCGGGAATCCACCGCTCTCCGAAATTAAAATCCAGCTCGGCAAACGGGATAGGCACAGGTGTCGCCGCTTTCAGTGCATCGAGGCTTTTACGGACTTCATCATTGGCATTATGGCCATCCATCGTTCTATATCCCTGACCTTTTCCACTACATTACCCGAAATGAATTTGTCCGCTATCTCATAGTTCCCTGAAAGCGGATTGAAATAGATCCTGCCATCCAGGTCAGACAGAATCTCATCGTCTTCCTTATCCGGCAGTAGCGAACATATATACGGCATATTCACATCTCCGTAACGGTTCAGTGAAGCGGCCAGAGCTTCCATGGAATCTGCGACAGCTGTCACTTCATCAATCCGGAAAGATACTGGACGGTCAAATATGTCTGCCTTGACGAACTTTCCGTCAATGGAGTGTTCCAGAAACAGAATCTCTGTGGAACCGGCATCCATTTTCAGGACATCAAGGTTCTTCTTGCTGTTCAGGTGTCCGTAATGGGCGACGAAATCTGCATACAATCGGTTCAGTTTCCTCCGTTCTTCGTTGTCCGGCACCTGTGTCTCGCTTTCATGGTCATACAGACGATGATAACTGTCGCGTATATCTATGTATCTGCCAAGTTTGGATGTCTGTGCAAATGGAAGGTCCAGCGGATTGAACATAGGCGTGCCATAGCTTACCTCGGACAGATACCCTAACTTCGTACCTTGCCGGACTATGGATCCGTCACGCAGATGTTTTGACGGCGATGCTTCGTATGGTCTTGGCGATAAGTCTGGCACAGAACCACGGTTCTGTGCTGCTTCAGGAGTAGAATTTTCTGCCGTTTCATCCCACAATCCGGAAAACAGGTCAGGTACATCAGCCACCGGCTTGAGCTTTTTTCCTTTGCCCGATGCCGTTTTCTGATTATGTACAGGCTTATTGGGATTGGCAGTCTTGACTGTCGGACTCGGTGTTACAGTCTGAGTGGCAAATTTCATTTCATTATTGAAACGCTCCACTTCATCTGTCCACGCTCGGATGCTCCGCTCCGGCAAATCCATATCCGACTTATCATCCATAACCGGTATCGGATGATGTTCGTCATCAAAATAGACCGTCTGACCGTCCATTTCACGGGGCGGTTCCACATTCGTTATGGCCGACTCATACAAGTCAAACAGCGTCATTACCGGCACACCCTCCGGGGCTGTCTCTTCAGGCATGACCCTTTCGGGCTCCTGTCTTTCATTCTCCAGGTACATTGCAGCATACATCTCCGGGGACAAATTGGCCTTTCGCCATTCTTTCAGAGTCATTCCTTCCAGTTCACGGCACGCTCTTTCAAGTCCCTCGTCCAGCCAGTGGGCCTGTGTTGCGGATGCGATGTTGACATAACCACGCTTGCTGGCTTCTTCAAGGATACGGTCCGTATTTGCGGTCTTTCCGGTAACGGATTCATATTCTCTCAATGCCTCTCCAATGCCTTTTACCGTAAGTACAGGGACTTCCTCTTTCTGTATTTCCTGTTCTTGCGTAGTAAAGCGGTTTCCGACATACTCCTTCAATTCTTCTATTTCGTAGAGCTTGCTCGGGGAGAAATGGATGTCCCTCTCTATCCTAAGTCCCATCACTTCCACGGATTCGATTTCCCTGAGTGATGCGTACCCGAGTTCCCAACCGTACCCCATTGTCGTCAGGGTGAACAAATCTCTGGTATTCGGATCACATCCAGCACATAACAGGTATATGAGCTGAACGGCATAAAGTACCGTATATAGGCGGTCTTGTCACCGATGAGTCCTCCGTCGGTCTCATATAATGCAGGAATCTGCGACGCAATATCTTTAGGGAGATAGTCATACGCCTGCTGACTTTTCATCTCACCCTGCTGCTTCTCCTCATAGTCCGAATCTCCGAAAAACAACCCTTTTGAAAGATTGGTACCGATGTCGGAGGACAGTTTTTCATTAAGGTCTCTGCTTATTCCCGCAATGCCCCCTTCGTGCAGATAGACCATGCCTGCTTTTCCATACGGGTTGGTGGACAGTTTTTCCGAGGTGGCGATACACCGTTCCATATTTCCGGAGGCAAACAGCGCATTCTGCGTGAAAAGCACTTTTCCGGCATGGTCCGGATCCATGACATCAATCGTATCAATGAATTGCCGTTCGATATTTTCCGATATGCCTTTCCCAGTCTGTTTCTGGAGCACAATCAAGTCACTTCCGACCTCCGTTCCTGCATTTTCCACGAACAGATTGCCAGGCAGCCGCAAGACGGACACCAGTCTGGCATTGTTCATCAGATATTCCCTGACAGGTTTGTTCGCCTGGGAATCCAATAGCCCTTGCGATGTGATGAATGCAAGGATGCCACCTTCACGCAGCATATCGAGACCCTTGACAAAAAAATAGTTGTGTATGGCTCTTGTAGAGAACTTCTTTACTTCATCTTTTGACTTGGAATAATCCCTGTCATATACAATAAAATTTCCGAATGGTATATTGCTCGATACGCAATCGAAACTGTCTTTCAAGTCCGGTGTTGCATCCTCAAATCCTGCGATGCGGATATATGTGGAATCGTCACGATTCAAAGCCTTCATGATTTTACCCGTGAGAATATCTTTCTCAAAGGCATACTTCTCTCTGGCATTTCTTGAAAAGGCATCCAGGAAAGCCCCCATGCCCAACGAAGGGTCAAGAAATCTTGTAAAACGGATACCATTGGAAGAAAAGGCCGATGAGATTGCTCCGACAACCCTGCTATCCGTATAGAAGGATGTCAGGACTCCGGATTTGATACTGTCCATGTAGCGTCTTGCCATCTGGGGAGAGGATGTGCCCTCTTTTATGACCTGATGCAGTTCCTGTACAAGAGGGAACAAATCAAGTTCGGACTTGCTCCATCTGGTACGGTCGGCCAATGTGTTCGCTGGATTAAGTACGCATTTGAGTCCGCCGAAACCATTGTACTTCTGCAAGGTCTCCCGTTCTGCCTGTGTCAGGCCACGCTGTTGGTATTCAAGACGCAGTATGGTTCTGATGGCCTCAATGTTGCCACGGAGGATTTCTTTTTTGTTATATGACATGGATGATGGCTCAGGGAAATTCAACTTTTGTTCTTGAACTCGAAGGAGGTAGTGCCGTCATGCTTCAACACCAGACTGGCATTGAATTTCTTTCCGGATTTTCCTGTAAGCCCTTTTAATGTGGGGGTACGTCCGTCTGTCAGCAGCCGTCTGACTTCCGCATCGGAAAGCGTCTTGCCACAGACATTTCTGAAAACTTTGAAATCACATTCCTCTTGTGTGCATTTTGCCACTTTAGGATAGATTCGGACAGACTTTTTGCCACAGACGGGGCAGACGAACAGTTCGGAATCCTCTCTTTGAATAACAGAGGTGCCCAAAATTTCACGGCAGATCTGACCGGTATAATTCCTGATAGCCTCGCCGAAACTGCGGGCATCCCGTTCACCGTTCTCTATCCCTGCAAGAGCCATTTCCCATTGTCCGGTCATTTCGGCATTGGCTATTTGCTTGTCCTTGAGATCTGATACACGGCAAGTCCTTTGTCGGTGGGAACAAGTGTCTTTTTCTCCCGCCGGATATATTCCCGGATCAACAAAGTCTCTATAATGCCGGCACGGGTGGCCGGAGTACCTATACCGCATCCGTCAATGGCTTTTCTGACAGCGCCATCTTCGATGTCTCTTCCGGCATTTTCCATTGCTGACAGCAATGTCGCCTCCGAAAATAAAGGCTTGGGCTTTGTCTTGTGCTCGGTCACATCCACTTTGCATACTTCCAGCTTATCACCTTCCTTAAAATCAGGCAGTGTACTCGAATACTCTCCGTTATCTTCCTGTTCTTCATCGAGTATGGAACGCCATCCCGGAACGGACAGCTTCTCAGTCTTCACATTAAAATCCACACCGGCCCCCGTAAGAACCGCCGTGACACGAATCTTCAGCGACGCTTCCGAAAAGGCTTCAAGCATTCTGGTCGCAACCATCCGATAGATTTTCTTCTCATTGTCGCTAAGTTGTCCCGGAACATTTCCGGTCACCAACAGGGCATGATGGTCAGTCACTTTTGAAGCATCTACCGAACGCCTGTTCAACCCTTTGTCCGGCATACCGCCGACAGTGTCCTCCAATCCGGGCAATGTCCGGCAGAATGCAAGCAAATCCGGTATTTCTTCAAAGACATCCTCTCCGATATAGCGGCTTCCCGTTCTCGGATAAGTGGAAAGCTTTTTCTCGTATAGACTTTGTGCCAGGGACAATGAGACGTCTGCCGATAAGTCGTATTTCTTATTCGCCTCCTTTTGCAGGCTTGTCAGGTCGTACAAGAGTGGAGGTTCATCCCGGATCTCCTTTCTTTCGACCTTTGACACGGAGAGCAAGCCTTTTCTGTCGGCAGACTTGTTATCCGGCAGGATAGCGTCTGCTACGGATAGGGCGGCCTCCCTTTGCGCGAATGTCAGCTCCGACACGGCTTTCCACTGCACATCGTCCTTTCCTGCAATGGCTTCCACACGCCAGAACGGGACACTGGAGAATGCCTTGTTCTCCAGATACCGCTTGCAGATGATTGAAAGTGTCGGGGTCTGTACCCTGCCCAAAGAAAAGCCGTTCCTTCCTGCCGAAATGGACAACGCACGGCTTGCATTGATGCCTACAAGCCAGTCGGCCTCACTACGGGACCTGCCTGCCTCATACAGGTTGTCAAACTCATTTCCGAGACGGAGTTTTCCGAACCCGTCCCTGATAGCTTTGTCCGTAAGACTGCTGATCCACAGACGCTGGAATGGTTTGTCACAGTTCAGATAGGAATGGATATATCTGAATATCAGTTCTCTTTCCCGTCCGGCATCTGTGGCCACTATGATTTTTTCAGAACGGTTGAAACAATGCCTGATGACCGAAAGCTGTCTGACGGCTGCCGGGTCATTGACATATTCGCCGTCTTTCTTTATCTGCCGCACAACCAGTTTGAACGGCTTGGGAACAAGCGGAAGATCTTCTTTTCTGAACCCGTCTATACCGTATTGCTGTGGCATCGCCAATGTGACGAGATGTCCTATTGCCCACGTGACGATATACCTATTTCCTTCGATATAACCTGTTTCTTTCTTGCCGGCTCCGACTATTCTGGCGAGTTCCGCCGCTACGGACGGCTTTTCCGCTATAATGCAAATCATACCCATAGCCCGACAATTTAGATTTTACGGCTACGCTTTTTCTGGACTTCCTTCTTTTGTGGTCCGGTAGGCTCGGTCTGTCCCTGCTTCAGCGGTTCATTTATCTGTTTGGTGGCCTCGTTGGTTTTCCCGTGATTATTGACAGCCACCTGCGTCTTGTGTTCTTCGGCTACGGCGACCACATTTTCTTTCGACTGCTCCTGCTTCTTGTCCGGATTCCATCGGAAGAAGTGCGGACGGTTCTGCTCGGAATCCATCCTGACATAGGCATTGAACGGTTGTCCGGTCTTATCGACCATATTCTTTATATACAAAGTCCGTCCTTCGTTCAGCGCTTTCTGCTGTTTGTCGATCAGTTCCACTCCGCACAACTTCTTTGGTGCGCCCTGGCGCTGCTCCTGCCGGACATTCTGCCTTTCACTGAATTTGGGTGTACTGTCAAATTTGAATTCGATGCCCCGTTTTTCCGCATTGACCTGAATCATGGCGTTGAACGGCTTGCCGCTTTTGGAAATCATGTTCTTCACGGCTACGGCCTTGCCTTCCGCAAGGTCGGTTTTCTGCTGTACCGTCAGGACTACGCCCTTGATTTCATCCGGAATACGCACCCTGTCAGCTCTGAACGCCACGAGTTCATTTGTCTGCGGGTCTATCGAGACAAAGGCTTTGAAAGGCTCGCCATTCTTTGGGGTGACCTCTGTAACCCGTCCGAGATTCCCTGTCTCACGAAGCTGGCGCTTGTCATCGTCAAAAACTGCACTCCCATGAACGGGAAATCCAGGCGCGGTTCCTTGCGCAGGGTATGTATGGCCAGTGTGAGATTGCCGTCGGTGTTTTCACGGAAGGCAAGCCGGGCTTCGGTGTAGATGGTCTTCTCGCCGAAAGGTATTGCAATGGAGACGAGATCACTCTTTCCCCAGCTTAGCATCTTGTCCAGATTTCCTGATGCCTGAAGCTGTTCCCTGCTGATACCGATGGCCGAAAGTTCGTTCCAGTCGATGCGGTTCTCATTTACTTTGCCCAACTGTTCCTGAGGGGCATAATCTTCAAGATTTACACGCAGCAGTTTGAGGGTGTCCTCGTTCTCGGCAGGATTCCGGAGCATGTCCTGAAGAACCTTTACCGAACTCTCAACCTTGTCCGCCACCAATTTGTACAGCCCCGTATGGGACGGATCCTTGAACTGTTTGCTGAAATTCTCCATGAAATTCTTGAAAAGGCTGTCCTTTTCATTGAACTTCATGAACTGTCTGGAGTTGGTGTCAAGCGGTTCTACTGTGTGGATGTTGCCTTGCGCATCAACTGATGAAACTACCTGAAGCTTCTTCGAGTCCTTATCCTCGATGACGAGGATGTAGTCATTGGTGTTCTCTTCCATATTGTTTCGTTTTTATGGTTTGAACACCAAATATATAGCTTACTTATAGCGCTTTTCAAAAAGAGAGAATTTAGGGCAGGATTGAGGAAAAGAGAGGAAGATATCTCTATTTTGTTCAACGTATTTTTACGTTACTATTGTTTGGATGCATGAAGCATAAACTGAACTGCCGGAATCGGCTCTGAACTTACAGATGACATATTCAATTCTCTCGGAATGCCACAATTTGATATATATGACTTTGCAACATCCAAAGCAGAAAAGGTAGTATAGTCTCCACAAAATGGAATAATATAGATAAAGGCCTTATTCACTATGCGAAAAATGGAAAAACAAAAAGGATAATCTGTATCTCCATTTTTATTCACGAAAATATCCATTGTCGGATGCTGAAGAGTATCTGCACAATCACATTCGTAAATATAAGGTAGATCTCGTTTTATTAAGGATTCATTTATCCAACAAATCGCATTAGAAAATCTATTTAACAGCGAATGGTCAATCAAACTTAAAGTATATTTAACCAAGCATTTATATATATTTTGAGGTGTATATTGAATATTCGAAAAATCTAATGGAGGCAAATTCAAAATGCCATTTTATATAACTTATTGGGGATTTTTACTGTATTGCCAAACTTAAACATTAGTTTTAATGGTACCTCATTATTGCTTTTATTCTCAGAGGATATAATTTTTAGATTTTTCCCATTTATAGAACGCTTTTTCTTTTTCCCTGTTATGCCAAAGGTTACTAAATACGGCAATAAGTAGTTTACTATATCTATTTCAATTGTTTCACTAAATAGTTTATTACATGAATCGCATTCTTCACAACATATCCATTGCTTATTGCCTAATGCTTCACTAATTGCATGAGCCTTTTCTCTAAAGGTTGTTGATTTTGCATCCTTTCCACAAAATCTGCACACGCGTTGTGCTTTGTCTTTTTCGCCTATAAATCGTATTGAATTACTGCTGTTACCAAAACTATAGCAAGCATAAATATTTTGATAAGCAAGTTCTTTATGCGATTCAATAATTTCTTCTCCATTTAATGCCCTTACTTTATTGATTAACTTTACTAAAATAAATGAATCTCGAATTATATGCTTGACAACAATAAAACTATCATTTTCAGAAACACCTTTTAGTAGATGTTGCAAACCTTTCACAGATTCGTTTTGGGTGATTAATTTAGAAAGTTTTCGCTGAAATGAATCATTATTGGTGCATATTACATAATCTTCTTTCATGACTCCAGTAAAGAGGTAATCAAATAATTCCTGTGAAGGAATTCGGGAATAGATAACAAACGGTTTTGTCCGTATTATAATCGTTGCTTCCATAATAGATGTAATCATTCCTTAATCTGCGAATAAACCACAGAGAACTCTTTGCATTTGCGTTTACTTTGCTGCATGGCTCCTAATGAGAATTTATTGTAGGGCTCAAAAATATCGAGTCCTCGTCCAAGCGTGATGACCCATCCTGTATCAGTCTTGATACACCAGTCGTGAAAGTCCTTGAATTCGTATGTGAATTCTATTCCCACCGTGGCAAGGTCTTCCTTGATGTCATCCAGACTGTCAATCAGTTCAGGCAGTTTGTCATCCTCTTCATTTGTTATCAGGTGGACTTTAAGCCCTTCGACCTGACGAGTTTCAGTAAGCATAGAAAAGAATTCCGTCAGATTCTTCAACTGCCAGAAAGTCCTGATAAACGGATCTTCTATAATGATGGATTTAGCATCTTGTAGATATTCCGCGAACAATGATTTGTAGGAAACCCCTGTTTGCCCCAATCGGATAGATATACGCTTTTCAGCTAATATAGGAATGCGTTTTTTCCTCTCTTTCTCGGAATTTTCCGTTTTATCCGTTGTATCTGATTTCAATTCAGTAGATTCTGACTGTAGCTCAATCTTTACATCGAGGTCTGACTGAGACAGACAATCGCTATGGTTTATCCGTTCAAGAGTCTCAATTGAAATTTCTTCACCTGTTTTCAGATTAGTATATTTGAACAAGGCAGGTTCTGACTTGAATGTCTCGTCAATAAGATACAGCTGATCTTTGACTCTTTTTCGGCATTCAGCCGCAAAATCAATGATTTCAAAGGCTTCTTCCGCGGTCATATTCCCATCAGGATACAGCAACTTTACCATACCTGAGAACGTCTTCCGGATAGCAAGATGGTCACGCTCAGACAGAGATCCGTCAAATTTTGCATATTTGCTCAGCAGTGAAGTCAGATCCTTATTGCGTAACTCGTGAAGGACTGCGGCAATATAATCGGTAATCAGCCCATATCCTTTTGAAAAACTGTCCTTTTTCAGCATCCGGATTTCCCAGCCGGGATTGTACAGATGTATTCTGTCCAAGAATGCACCTTTGATGAATGAAGTCGGTATGGACTCGAAAAGGTGAGAATTTTTCAGCATATATGGAACCGTATGCTTGGTATTCCCCACAAATACCATTGACGCACTTGCCTCATGGGTGGCTTTACCACGATTAAAAGACTTGTTTGCCAAATAGTTCTGCATAGTATCTATCAATACGGCATCGATGTTACGGCCTTTCTGCTGCTCGAATTCATCCCAGGCCACTACATCCCAGTACCCGACCAGACCTAAAATTTCCCGATTACCACTCATTTTCACAAAGAGCCGTGCGCTTGTCACATCGCCTCCGCTCACCAGCACTCCATACGGTGACAATTCCTGAAATATGTGTGATTTACCTGTTCCTTTAGGGCCAAGTTCAACAAAATTATAATTATTTTCGACAAAAGGAAGGAGACGGGCCAATGTAATGAATTTTTCCCTACGGTTCAGAATATCAGGATTCAGGCCGACCGTGTGCATCATGAAATCCAGCCATTCTTCTGTGGTAAAGTTCTTACGTTGGTCAATATAATCTTGCAGATCGATATTGGATATCTGTATCGGTTTGAGTGTCTGTATTTCCCACCGGACACGGACATCTTCTCCGCTGATATATCCCAAAGTGACAATGCACCACACTCCGTTGCCGGACAGCAGTTTCGGGTTGGCTTTTACATACTGCGTTCCGACCGGAACCCCGGACAGTCCCAGATTTGCGAACGATGCCTGGTATTCGTCGGACTTCTCATTCAAGGTGACATTTACTTTGTCTATGATACGATGACGACCGTAGTCATGGATTTTTCCTTTAACAGCTTCGGCATCCGCACGATGCACATAATTGTTCTGGATTACCTCTTTTACCTTTTCCAACCCTATCCGGATATCGTCCTCGTCATCACTTGCACAATATTGTCCCAAAAGATACTCCAGGACAAAAGTAGGTACGGGAAGTCCGCCTTTTACCAAAAAAGCCAAATCTTTCCGGACGACCTTTCCTATAAAGGAATCCATTATTTTCTGCTGCAAAGTCATATCCATATTTATTAAAAATCTTGTTCTATAATCGTACTGTTCTTCACATTTTCTTTTACCAGCGGATTCAGCATATCATTCTTGTCATATATCCGCAATTGCATGATATTGGTATTAGCTGGAGCATTCAGCACCAATTCGATATGCTGTATCCGTCCTGCCGGGTTGCTGTCTGTGCTTGACAAGACAATCTCTTTCTGTGCCGTCACAGGTTTGTCGCCGACATATACCGCACATATGACCGTTCTTTCCAACATTTCCATGGAAACCGGTTCGCTTTGGATAATCTGGAATTTCAGCCGGCTGGATACCATTTTCAAATCTTTGGAAATAAGAGTAAGACCTACCTTTCCTGTCTTATCGGCACGTTTCTGCCTGCTTCTGATTACAGGAATAACCATTTCCTGCAATGAAGCTCCGCCATGTGTGAATGAATATCCGCCGCCAGGCGCATTGAAGCGGTTTGTCCCCATTGGTACCGCTACTATGCAATTATCATCTGCCATATCTGATACATCTCTCAAATAGAACTTGGCAACATTGGACATGCTGTCCCTTGATGTAGTCAAGTAATAGCGAGTTTTCTTGTCGAAAGAATCTTCCGTCACTTGCTGCTTGTCTTTGTCTTCAAAATCTATATCGTTGTACAAGAAACCATGATCTGATGTGATTACTACATTTGTCACATTGACACTTGCATGAAGTGACTTGACGAGTTTGCTCAATTGGCTGACAGCTGTACTGCAGGCGCGGGTCAGTTCATAAGCACCGGCATCGTGTCCGTCTCGATCTATGCAGTTATGGAAAATGTAAACCAAAGGCCTTTTGCATATTTCTCTCTTTTCATCCAGATTTTTCTTCTCCCAGTCGGCATAGTCTATACAAACAGCCCCGTCTACATACTTCTGCACATGTGCTGTCCGCTGGTCAATCGTTCTAAGCACCTGCCCGTCCACTGCCATTTCCGCATCTTGCAATTCCAGCGTCCTATGAGGGAGCAAAGCAGTTTTTGTATGTTTTGTTTCTGTCGGCAACATGGCTATGGCACAATCAATACGTGCGACATGTTTCTCTTTCGCCATCTCATTATACAACTCGGCCGCGACTTCATATCGCAGGGCGTCGCTTATGATAAACACCTGTTTGACATTTCGGGCGCTTTCATCTTCATAAATATTCTGCTGTTTCCGGTAACCCAAAATATCCTGCCGTCCTCCCTTTTCGAGCCAACACTTTACCCACTCGATATTGAGCGAATTGCACCATACTGCATAGTCCGTATCAAGCTTCTGTTTGACTTTTGTCAATGTGCCGGCAATTTCCGTGTCAGCTATATCCAAACCACACCATATCTCCAGACTCTGCCTGTAATAACCGTCGATGAGATAATAATCGGACACGTAATTTGCTATATATTCATCGGGCGTATTGAAAACCAGAGTCGTTACCCGATTTATTCTGCTATAGAAATTGGCAATGGTTATCGCATAATCGGTCAGGGATGCTATATTCGGATTGCCTTCCTGTTTCATACGAATTTCCTGCATCTTGCCTATTATATGTTCAGGGTCTGACATATTTTCAAGCGTTCTCCGTATAATTAACAGACAAAGCGTTTCCGGCATATAGAAGTATGTGGCATCCAATCCATACACTTTTACTATCTCGTTGATGTGGATATCAGCAGCAAGCGTATTTAGGGCCTGGATAAACTTCTCCCGTTTAACTTTGGACTGAGCCAAGCCTTTACTAAGCAATTTGTTGATGTATTCCAACCTGATGGAATTGTCTATCTTATACGCTTTGTAGTCATCCATCTCGTTGGTAGATAGCGATTGGGTGATGGCATTGTACATCATAATCTCCGCTATCTGTTTCATTTTTTTCTCGGCATTCGGATCGTAGGACGCTCCGAAAATCTTCACCATCTCCCGGTCGAGCGCAGCTTTCGCGTCCGTGTTTTTACTTAGAGAGGCATAAAAGTTCTTTTCTTTTTTTTCTTCCTCCGGAAGAGACAGCGTGAATAGTTTCAGAATGATTTCATCCCATTCCATCAGGCTGTTTTCCGACAGATAGGCAGTGATGAATCCTCGGTTTGCAAGGTCAATATTGAAAACTTCCGGAGCATAATAATCGTGCAGAATCTTGTCTATCTTCTGTAATTGAAGCTCTCCGATATGTCGCCGGATATAAACTCCGTATTGGGTCGCATCCAGCCTATGTTGTTGAAGGAAAGCCTCGTAACTTTCTGACTTGTATTCCATATTGGCAACCAAAACATCCATCAATGGGAATATTTCTTCGCTTGTTGGGGCTATGCGGTCAAACAGGAGAATTATCTTCGTATCTTTCCATTCGTTTTCTAATGCATATTTGGTACGAAACCACGCACCGTCAAACCACACAGCCTTATACCCGTCTTTCCAGTCCATCCCTTCCAACTCAGATGAAACCATTGAGTTGAACACAAACAGGACTTTTAATTCAGGGTTAAGTCTGAAATAATTATATATGTTGTCTTGTATGCTCATTTTATCTGCTCTCTATTACGGTCATTTCTTTCTGTACTTTTGATTACTGGCGTTAGGGTTATCAGGATTTGTCATTTCCAAATATCCGGCTTCAACCAATGACGTTATATAAGTCTGAATGTTCTTGCTATGGTAACTTACTCCGGCTCTTTCGAGTATTTCTCGACTACTGCGAGGTACACTGCAATAATTCACTATATCTTTCTGTTTTGAATTAAGTTTCATTCTGCGAGTGTCAGAGTCTGTCCCTGAGTTGCTTGTCAGAGTCAGCACTAACAGTGTCAGAGTCGTGGAATTTAGTGTCAGAGTCGGTGTCAGAGTTAGAACCTAAGTCCGGATTCCTTGCTATGATAATAAAGAACTCATGTGTCCTTTCATCATTCTTGAACTCTACCTGTAATCCATCTTCCAAGGCACGTTGGATGCCTGTCCCTGCTCCTGTATAAGGCAGGAGATAGATGGCGTTGCTGAAAAGGAAATTATTACGTGGCATGGATGTACCATTGGTAATGTCCTCTACCTGCAGTCCATTGGGAAGAATGCCCGGACTATGTATTTCTACTCGATTGTCAAAAATAAAGATACGAATGGGTGCATTCCAATTCAGTGAACGGTGGACGAGTGCATTGACCACAAACTCCACCAGACTGCTGTATGGGATTTCAAGTTTGCCAAGCGAATTAAAATCTTTCTCCACCTGTATGCTTTTAAGATTTCTGGTAAAGAATGACATGATGGTTTCAAACTGATGCAATAGATTACCCTCCATGTCAGCATCATTTACCTTGTCACGAAATTGCTTGCCACCTATATACTCGCGGCATTCGTCCAGATCCTTGCGGAATTTCTCCAACAGCTTGCGTTCCTTGGCGGTAAGTGCGGCTGCGCGGTTTTCCATCTCAGTGATGCGGTCGCCAAGGTATTCCATGTGCGGCAGCAGGTACTTGTTGCGAATCTGCTCCACAGTATATGGATTCATACGGTGCATATAGGCGATGCACTGGAATGCCCCTTTCTTTGAGGAGAACAGCCAATAGATGGGCCGCCGCTGATAGCGCGAAAGATGGTCTTTCCAGAAATCCTTGACAAAATAGGTTTCAATGTCCTTGCCCAATGCAGCTTCGATAAAGTTCAGATTTTCAGTGAGAGCGTCTTCTCCCAACGCCACCTTCAAGAAGTGTTTGAAACGTTCAGGGGCATTGTCAGGAAACGGGCAGTCACGGGTCATCAACGGGATGATGCCGTCCTCGTCAATGGTAAAATCCTGCCCCTTGTAGCTATAGGTGCAGACTTCTTCATCCGTAGGATCGGGGTGGGCTATGTGCAGGCCCGGTTTGTCCAAGCGATAGCGCCCCATCATGCAGCCTACGGCGTATGAGAGGAGTTGCTTTATAATTACATCGTCATTCCAGATGAGCTGATTATTCTCAATGGAAATCTCCCCTTGCTGCGGTATAGTGATTTCTTCCGGCGGGACGTCGGGGCTGAGTTCGTCCTGCAGGCCGTATATTTCGATGAATTGGCGGTTCAGTTCTTCCTCGTTGTCGTGGAGCTTGTGGAATTGCTCCGTCCAATGTTCCTTGTAGGCATCCATAAGCTCGGACAGGCGGTGCGAGCCTTCTCCCTGCTCCTTGCTGAGGCGGACGAGTTCGTTCTCCTCGAAGTCCCAGGAGGTTTCGTGAGCATCCCAATCGGCGCGGGAGATGGAGATGTTTTGGGAGACGAGGGTGTCTATATAAGTTTTATTTTTAATCTTTACAGGTATATTTTTAATATGTTCAACTTCGTAATTTAACGTCGGACTTATTAAATTTAATATACCTTGGCATAAAGGACTATTTGTTAATCCTAATACATAATAAATATCGTCCTCTAAATCAAAAATACAACATCCAGCTATATCAAATAAAGTACCCTCCTCTATAAATCTTGTAGCAAAGCTATCTGAAGCGATTTTAGACCAACTAACTGCTTGTTTAAAATAATAGTTAGGATTTCGCAATCGATAGTTATTATTTAGACCTGAATATCGAATATCATATCCATTATTTTCCATGTTAATTACATATTCGATGTTTCCGTACCACCGTCTAAATGATCCTCCTTTATTATACGGAAACCATTTTTTGCAATACAGCATTATATCTGCATAATTTTTATGCTTCCACCCTATTTTCTTTGTACTTGGTTCAAACCAAAATCGAATAAAAGCATTAACATTACCAGGTATTATACCCTGTAATACAGTTGCTATGCTATCTATATTATTATCTCCAAACGCCTCTATCATCCTCTCACTCACCCAATACCCAACCGGGCATCCCGGAATTTTCTTGAAGTTCTGTTGGGAGACGTGGGGGTAGTAATGCTTTCCTGCAAGGAACATTCGTTCTTTATCTCCGCAACTCCTTCCGTCCACGAGCCGGTAATAGCTGCCTGTGGAGTCAGGACTATGTTTTGTAACGACAAAAGCCGTATTCTGCACCACTTCGCCAGAAAGTTCATCGAAGGTGCGCGGCCCCAAGTGCAGCATACTGTTTATCTGCATGATGTCCAGCAGCCGCGTGCGCAGTTTCTCAAACGAAGAAAGAAACATCCAGCTCTGCATGTTTATCATGCCATATTTGCCTTTGTCTGCCAGGCGTTCTTCCGCCACCTGCATGAATACGGCAAACAAATCCGCCTTTCCGTCCTCGTAATTCTTCTTCACATAGTTGGAGAGCACGGCATTCATATTCCCGCCGCCCATGTAGGGAGGGTTCATCGCTATCGCCGCATACTTGTCAGTCAGCGCCAGTATTATCTCAAATGCCGCAAGCAGGGTCTGTATGTCCTCCTTGGCAGTACCCAATTCTTTCCATTCCGCCGTGCGCATGGCAATGGCGGTACGGGTAACCTCGGAAAGCGGGAATTTCATGATAGAACCGAGATTGTCCGCTTGCTCCATCAATTTAAAAGCATCCATCGTCTCCGTTATCATCTGCTTGCCTGCTCCTGTAAAGAACTTCGTAAGCAATGCCGGTACACCGCCTTTCGCATTGAGCCGACGCACGGCAGAAGCGACTCCCATATCCAACATACGTGGCAGACAATGCGCGTCAAGGAATGACCGGTCACACTGGCAGGCTTTCAGCAGCAAGGCGAACATCGCCAGCTGCTTCGCCCTCGTATCAAGGTCAAGGCCAAGGAGGTTGTAGCGGAAAATATCCTCGACAGCCTTGCGGCGGTTATAGCCTTCTTCGATATAGATGGCATAAAGCAAGTCGAAAGCCTCGTTCAATATATGGCCGGAGCCGCAGGCTAGATCCGCTATCGTAAGGGCATGGATGTCATTGTAATGGAACACCGTCTCAGCCGGCGCAGGACTGTCGGGCTGTACAAGGTATTTCATTCCGGCTCTGATGTCTGCAGCATATGGATTGTTGTCCAGATAGATGCGTCCGAGAGTGTTCTGCACCATGTACTTCACTATCCAGTTGGGAGTGAATATCTGTGTGGCGGCAGGTATGTCTTCGGCCTTTACTTTCTTTCTAGAAGCAAACACCTCGTCTTTCTTCTCGGAGATGTAGAACTGATAGAGCCAGCCTATCAGTTCGCTTTGCCGGTAATCGTCGTCGGTGATAAAAGCCGTATGGTTAAGCATATCCACGAAGCCGCCTTCTGCCAGAATATTGGCCGGCAGCAGCAGTTCGGTGTAGTCGGTCACGTTTCCGAAACAGGCGGAGAGTAGGGGATTATGCTTGCAATAGTTCACG
This sequence comes from uncultured Bacteroides sp., assembly GCA_964514145.1. Lineage (GTDB taxonomy): Bacteria > Bacteroidota > Bacteroidia > Bacteroidales > Bacteroidaceae > Phocaeicola_A. The sequence continues at coordinate 5,969 of CAZEPM010000017.1, read as the reverse complement.
ATAAGCACTGCGAATTGTTCGGTGGTCTTCGTGTCGTCCTCCAATAGTTCCATCAACAGGCTTCGGTCGGTCTCAGACATTTGCGGCAAGACTCCTCTGCGGGCATCCGTGACGATACGGGGAATGCGCAGTGTGTCGCTCTGATATTCCAGTACAGGGTCGGCAAAGCCGTTCTTAACCAAGATACGGATGGCCATCAGACGGTTGAACCAAGTGTAAGCAGCTTCTTCACATACATATTGCATTCCTTTGTCGTGTATTATTCCATACAATGACATCCATTTACGATAGAAAGACACATCACTTATGACCCTGCCCATGAACACCACATGATCGGCACCGCATACAGGCATGTCCTTTTCCGCTATATTGCCTTTTGCATCAAAGCCCAAGGCCAGCAGCCGGTTGCGGACACCTCGCAGCAGTATCGTTCTGGCCTCTTGTGCAAACTTCTTTATCTGATTTGTTTTCATACGCTTATAATACGATAAATTCCTCTCCGTTGGATATGTGGGTCATGAGCTGTTGCCTCAAATCCTCCAGATATCGTTCCACATCCTGCTTGTTCTTGATGGTACGCACGGTGCGGGTATTCAATTTCACCTGACATACTTTCTTTTTAGGCATTTCAGAAGAAGGAGATGTCCCTGACGGATCGGAAGAGGGCCCTGGCTGAACTACGGCAGCCTTCTCCATGATTCTGGCAGCCTCCTGACTGTAAAAACTGCTGGTATCCAGATTATTTTTCAGCGCCAGTATGTTGTCCGGCAGGCACTTCTTCATTACAACGACATCCGCCGAGAGTCCGTATTCCATATGATTGTCTTCGGCAAGCATCTGGAGACTTGCCACTTCCTGCGTATAGACCTTACGGATGCGGTCGCGAAGCGATTTTTTGAGTTCTTCGAGCTTGAACCGCAATTCGTCGCGCAATTTCTTGTAATAAGGCATCTTGTCTATCGGCCATGTTTCAGTCTCGATGGTCTTCATGGCGGCAATACTGTCTTCACAGCCGGTCAATTCCTCAAAATTCAAATTGTTGTCTCGGACGAAAGACAGATATTCCTTGTACCTGGCCAATTGGTCGTCATGGAATTCCTTGACCTGCTTGCAACGATCCATCAGTTCCTTCGCCGTGTTCCGATCTGCAATAATACGTTTCAAGAATGTTTCCACATCCCGTATCTCTTTCCAGTCGCTCAACAGGTTCTACCATTTTTCAATGGCTTCGGCAAATGGATAGCTACGTACAGCTGAATAGACTTCTCCCAGATTCTTTTGCTGCCTGTCAAGCAGCTCTTTGCATCGCACCTGAATTTCGTTGGCATCCATATCGGCAGACAGCGACCCGTCTTTGAAAAAGATATCTTTCCAGCTTTCAATGAATTTGTTCACAATCTCCAGCGGAATCTTTTGGGCGGCACGTACCGTAAATTTCTGCTGCTCCCTCAGCAGGTTGGCAGCAATGGTCTGCTTGTCGGGATGAGGATTGTTGTTGTAAGAAAAGTCGCGGATGTGGCGTCTGACCAGTTCATTCAGTACATAGAGTATGCAGACCTCGTTCCATCCGTATGGAGCGGCTGAAAATTTCTGGACCACATCGCGGACATTAACCTCCGGAGATCCTTTGGAGAGGTAATTGTCAATTTGCTTCTCCGCCTCGGTAAAGTGGGTTCAGCTTATATTCATTCGTGTCTGTCTGCGCAAGAATCCTTTCCCGCAACACATCTGATGTCGTCGGAAGTCCTTTTATCAAGGCTGCATACGGATAGACATTTGCCATAAAGAACGCCATGTTTTTTGGCAGATTTGCGAACGAATACTGTTCGGCGGAATCATAATCGGATTCCATTACGAACTCGACCGTGACATCGGCGTTGTTGCTCAGGAAATTTTTCCCGAGGATGCTTGCACCCACGGAGAATTTGCCGGATATGAAAGATTCCCGTGGTTTCGGGTCTCCGGCATATTTGAAAAAGATTTCTTTCAGTTCCTCGGCACTTGTATTGTTGTCGATGGACTGATTTTTTATCAGGTCGGCTACCTCGGCTTCATCCTCGCTATAAAAACACCACGCCGGATCAAGGCCAGGCTTGCTGTCTTCCTGATGGATGATATTGTTCTCGCTCAGATATTCCAGTACTTTTTTCACTCTTTCCTTCAAGGCCAGTTTCTGTGTATCGACATCATTCATAAGCAGACAAGTGATATTGTCCACTGTAGCCGGAACAGCAGCTTGTCATTCTGTGAAAGGTTGCATATCATAAACAGGATATTGACAATGCGCTGACCGAAATAGCGGTCTTCGTATTTCTCAATCATACGGTTGGCATTCTGTATAACCTTCTGTCCTTTGGCGACCAAAGCCCCTTTGAACATCGGGCCGAAGAACTGGTCAAATGAGATGAATTGGCCAACTTCTTCGTCTTTTGTCTGCTTGGCAGTACTGTGTGTCACCTTAATGATGGAGCGTTCATTTCCTTTGACTTCCTTTTCCACGAATCCCAATTTGACAAAAGAATCGAATACCTGCATGATCAGTCGGAACTGATAAGGTACAAATGGATAATAGTCTATGAATTCCTGTCTATTGTCGAAAGCCTTATAGGAGGCAGGCAGCTGAAACTGTGCGGCAATGGCGTTGCGTTTCTGGTCATACAGTTTGCCGAGTTCGATACCTGCCGCACCGTTTTTTTCAAGGATACGTTTTTGCGTAATGTATTCGGGTTTGGTTCCGGTAAGCGATATTTTTACCTCAAAGCGACCCATAATCTTGCCATAATCTTCGCTTGTCGCATTGATCTGGCAGCTTTGCAGAATTTCCTGAAGATCTTGCTGTGCGGTCGCCGCTACCCATACTTTATCCTCACAAGTCTCATGCAGGCGCGTCACGATTTCCTGCAACTGGAGCAGCAGGCCTTTGCGGTCGTCAATAAACTGACTGACTTCATCGACAAGGAATATCAACCGGTATTTGTCTCCTTTCTTGGACAACCATGATTTCAGCTCATTACAGAACGTCTCCACACTGATATGGGTGTCATCTTTGGCTATCCGTTCCCGGATGACATCAATGGAAAGGGTGGGAACAAGCTCTTTCCCGACTTCAAGAATATAGTCCAGTTCATTGATGGCAAGATCGGCAGCATGTGTGTTCCAATCAAAGCCGTCTTCCTTCATCCGTTGTTTGAACTCATCGAATTTTCCACGTTCATCCAACACCTTTTCAAAGTGCTGAGCAAGAGCAATATTGAATTTGTTATAACCCCTAAAGGCGTTGAATTCACTCCAGAACACATCAAGGAAGACCTGTTTTTCATTTCCCCTGATATTATGTACCGTTCCAATATTGAACAGAATGGTATCCACAGTGGAAGATTTCAGCCACAAGGCCGTATTCCGCATCTTACTGATACTCACTTCCGATTTACTTTCAGGATGCGAAAGCGGATCTGCATTTTCCACAGCTTCTTCCATCCTTGCCAACGCACGGTCACGGCACTGCGGATTGAGGCAATATCCCAGGAACTTCAGGAAGTGAGACTTTCCTGATCCAAAATAACCGTTTATCCAGATTCCGTTATGGCTGAATTCACGGCTCTGTATGGCAGACAGTATTTTATACAGCCCGTTGATGATTTCATCTGTAAAGACATATTCTTCAATTTCAGTTTTTACCGTATCGGCAGAAAAGTCACTGGCTGACACGGCCGGATTGACTGTACGGTCAATGTCTTTTAAGTATATATCCTTGAGTTTCATATCACTTATACTATTCATTTATTAATAATGTGGCACGATAGGTATGCTGGTCATCGACCCTGTTGAACAGCCGGAATGTATTTCCTTCTTTCTCTCCCGGATAGAATACGATGATTTTGTATCGGTTGCTCTTATTGTATTGTTCATAATTGGCCAACAGATGGCTGGTGCGCAAATATGGATATATGGATCCGACTCCATAAAGGAACACATACGGGCGCAATTTATCATCTTCAATGCTGATATGCCGCATGATGCGCTCATGCAGGTATTGATAAAATTGCGGTGAATTTGCCTTGTTAGTCAGTGAGGCCGTTACCGCATCATGATCATTGCAATCCTTTTCAAGCATGTATTTCAAATAAGACGGATGCTTCTTACCAAAAGCCTGACTGTCCAGGAAATTGCAGAATTCCTTGAACAGGTCCATCGTCAGAACGTCCACATAATTGACCGGACGAATCAGCTGAGCCTTGAATGCCTCTATCTTTTTACGCATTACATATTCTTCCTGAGGCGGATATTGATAGATGAAGAAATTATAGAATATATCATTCTCCGTATTCTTGAACTCACCGCTGCACAGTTTGTCATACAGTTCTTCCAATGTCATGCTTCTCATAAGGCATTCTGTTTTATACGGTTAATTTCATACGGCTGTAACAGACATGCTTCCAGGAACCACGGTTCGCCTATTTGCAGGTAAAAGGCAAACTCTGCATCTTCCAGATGAATCGGAACAAGATTTTCTCCGCTTTCAGAGAAAAAAACAGCCTTCCGCATAAAGGACAGAAATGAACTTGCTACTTTCTCTTTGGTATTTTCACTCCATCCTGCCACAAACTCATCTTTTGCGGCAATCTCATTGATTTCCATCAATACATCGGACCGGTTCAGCGACTGGCGGGCTGAATTCCATTTTCTTAATACAAGATTCAGGTGCAGGTCAAAAAAACAATTTGTAACATTTCAGATTGACAAAATACATAGCTACAATCTTTGCCTCTCTTGAAAATGTCTGGTAGCATTCCCAAAAGTGACGCGGAACGGAATTGTATCTCCGTATAAATTCAGCAATTGCCCTTTTGCGTGTATGCTCATGTAATTGTTCTCGATTACTTCCTGTTTTAAGAGTTTGCCTGAATCAGGAGACATCAACAATGGAAGTATGTGGGTCATTTCTTCCCACATAAAACTACACCCGGTCATAGCTGCGGTATAGGGACTTTTAATTTTCTTCTCCATATACGTTCTTGATTTAACAGCTATGCAACAGATCCTTTATATCAACCTTCAGCACTTCTGCTATTTTCTTTAATGTATGAAGATCAGGTTGTGACGTATTGGTACACAATTTGGAAACAGTTGTCTGGTCTTTCCCCAATGTTTCGGCCAACCATTTTCCTGTTTTTTTCTTTTCAGCAAGAACTATCTTCAGTCGATTGATATCTTCCATTTTTTATTTCTTATTTATTAGCGTTGGACGCAAAATTAAAGAATTCTTTGGGATGCACAAAGAATTAACCGTATAAACTGTTAAAGTATATGGGAAACTTCATGGGAAACTGATATGAATAACTTTTATATTTCCGATTATTTTATCAGTATCCTTAAAGCAAGCATTGATGAAAGGTGTTCGTAAAAGGAGCTCTAAAGTTGGTAAAAGAGTTTGCAAAAGCTGATGTTTACGGCTGCTTGTTCAATAACTTGCTGAGTTCCGGATCTGCCTTAATCCGCTCCGTCTCTGACTCGACCAAGGCGATGATGTCCTGCTTCACTTTGCGGTAGTTGGCATCGATGGTCTCACGGAGAATGTCATTGCCGTCCTTGTCCTTGAACTCGGCGATAACAGGGATTTTCTTGTAGGCTTTCATCTCGGCTGATACTTTTGCCGAATCCACTACTATCTCCGCATGGAAAATTTTCTGTTCGATGCGCTCGTCAAAGTTATCGCTGACAGCCCCGACGAACATGCCCTGCGTCAGATTGGATATCTTGCTTGCCGGAATCAGCGCATCCATCTGCGTACTGATGGAGGTGGACTTGTCATTTCGGTTGATAGTCATAGACTGCCGTTTCTGAAGCACCTTACCGAACCGTTCCGACAAGTTCTTCGCGGTCTCTCCGACCACTTGTCCGCTGAATATGTTGCCGACAGTATTCTGTATGACCTTGCTTTCCTTGTCCCCATAGTCGCGGGTAAGCTG
>CAZEPM010000016.1:0-24899 GCA_964514145.1 uncultured Bacteroides sp. | reverse complement strand
TTGCTTCGACAATATAGTAACTCTTTTCGTTGCCGGATTTGACACGTCCGGTCACGTACAGGTTCCGCTTGAGTTTTTCCGCATTTGCCTCATTGGTAAGAGTCATCAGTTTGGAAATCAGTTCTTGGCTTTTGCCGACAGAGATAAACTTCGAAGACTGTACTGCGTCAATCAACAATTTCACTTCCGGCAGATCAAACGGACGGTCATTGAGATAATATTTCTTTTCGCGGGAACGGATCTCCAGCACCTCAAGTCCACTGGCATTCAGAAGTTCTATGTATTTTGGGATGGTTGTCCGGTGGAGTTTGATCTGATGGTAGGTTCCCATCATGTGGATCAGCTCCTTGGTAGAGACAGGGTGATCTGCATCAGAATGTCGGAGCAATATTTGATATAGGTATAAAATCTTCAACTGGCGATCAGTTTCCATATATAAATCCTCTTAAAGCCCATTTACTTGTTGAGCATCCCATCCACAATGATTGCAAGAGAGTCAACCTGTTGGGCATTTAGCTTTTTAATATTTTCCATTAGTCCTCTCAGCTTGGAAGGATTATCTGATGATGTATCAAAGAACTCTTGTGGAGTTATGTTCAGAAATTCGCAAATATAAAAGAAATTAGCCATTGTAGGGAATGATTTTCCGTTTTCTATAGTGTTAATGTAGCCGGGGTTTTGACCAATAGAAAGACTCATATCTCTTGCAGATATACCCTTTTGTGTTCGTAATTGAGCAAGGCGTTGCGCAAACTCTTTTTCATACATAAGCAATACCGTCCTTTCTATCATATCATATCTGACGGTACCAGCTCTTCTGTTTTAATATTTCTGCTATTTTATCTTGAGTATCATATTATTTATGATATAATTGGTTTAAATGAGTATTTAACGTGACAAAAATAAATCTGGAAGCAGTAGTCTACCACTTCCAGACAATCGATTTCAATAAAAAAATTTCGTAGAGTACCTTACTCCACGAAAAAGCACCGCTAAAGGCTGAGAATGCAGCGATTTAGTCGGTGCTTGACGGCTTATTTGACGGCTAATAGAGAAGAAAGCTTTTGCATGTTTGCTTTCTTTAGTTCCAATGATGGATGGACGTATCGATTCATTGTAATATTGACACTGGCATGGCCCAATATTTCGCTGAGACTTTTTATATCGAATCCCAGTTCGATGCATCGAGTGGCAAACGTGTGACGAAGAGCATGATAATTAGCCGGTGCTACAGCGCATTCTTTTAAGACCTTCTTAAAATGATTCTGCATAATACGAGGTTCTACATATTTTTGATCGCTATTTGATAAAAAATAACCAGAAGTTGTTTTTTGGTAGAGAGTCAGCACCTCTATCAGTCCGTCTGGTATGGGAATGACTCGAATCGAACAAGCGCTTTTGGGTGCTGTAATTACAATTCGGGTCTTTGGTCCCTTAGTGTTGTGGTTTTGAATCCGCTGCATAGTATGATGTACATAAATTATTTTGTCTGAGATGGAAATATCCTCCCACCGCAGGGCACAGATTTCTCCTACTCGTAATCCAGTGAACAAGCATAATAATATGCCAACATTATAGGAGTTCAGATCAGATTTCAGATACTTACACAACTTCTGCTGTTCGCTTGTGCTCAAGACCCGTAGTTCCTTCATATGGCGCTTTACATGAATAGAACGCGCATCGCAGGAAAGAGTTTTTCCCTGTTGTAAAGCGTATTGGAGAATACTGCGTATCAACGACAAGATGTCCGAGACAGTTTTTGGCGAAAGCCCTTGTCCTTTTTGGCCGCCACTTATAAGAAGCTGATTGCATCTTTCGTTGATGTAATCATATGTTATCTCCTGCAGTTCCTTCTCTCCAAAAGCAGGAAGTACATAGGAGTTTAAGATGTTCCAGTACTTATTGCTGGTGGATTCTTTGACCTGGCTTTTAGTTGAATCAAACCAGTCCATCGCTATCGTTTGGAAGAACTCGCACATGACATGGCTGGAGATTTTGACTGTTGATTCGTTCTGTACTGAAATTCGGGCAGTTAACTTCTCTTTTGTCTCTTTATATGTATGTGCGTAGACATACCCGTAAATCGCCTTTCCGGTTGCAGAACGAGATTTAATATATCGTCCTTCCCATCTGCCGTCTTTTCGCTTATAGATATTTTCGCCTCTTCTTGGCATGGTTTACACCTCCTCACTAATGACTATAATGCTGACGGTAAATGGGTAAATACGAGTAGCGCAAATCGAAAAATTCGACACAAAAATAGCAAAATCGAGCTTTACATGTTGACAAAAAATTATACAACATGTAAAATTATTTTACGTTGAGCAAAATGCGCAGTCTGAGACAGTTCGTGGAGTAAGGTACTCTACGAAAGAAAGGAGATAATTATATGACAGACCCTACAATCATGGATGCAAGAAAAACATTGTGTATGGTTCAGCTTATCAATGAATTGCCCGTTTTAAGAGCCAGGCTCAATCTTTCGCAAGAGGATGTTGCTGACCGTATTGGTGTCTCACGTCAAACGTATAACTCAATAGAGAGCAAGCGTAGGAATATGACATGGAACACTTGTATTGCATTGACAACTTTATTTGCCAGTAATGAAAAGACACGCCAAATGATGGAGGCTCATGGCAGTCTACTGGAGCTGCTTAATGAAGTGTTAGCCATTCAGCAACCGTAAAAAGGAGTAGAAGTTATGGCAGCCATTATTTATATAATTCTGATCGTATTAGCAATATATATTCTAGTCAACGTTGTCATTCCGGCTGTTGTTGCTATAGGCGGAATAGCCGCAGCGGTAACAGCGGGTATTGCAGTTATAGTTGGCTTTTTCTCAGCTGTTGCAAATTATTTTTCTGCAATCCGAAATAACTTGAATTTTCTACATTGGGAATGGGAAAAAGATGATGAGCCAGCACGTCGCAGTTATTTTTTTGGACCAGGATATGCACAATTATTCGCAACAATAAAGAATGCTTTTGAATTGAATGCTGCATCTGGTGCAAAAATCAGTGCAACCGGCAGCAGCTTTAAAGGTACAAGCACAGGTACTTGGGGCGTAATTAAAGCTATAGGAGGTTTTATCTATACAGTTGTCGGCTATATCTGCGTTTATGTAATCGGTATGATTCTGTGTGCCATTCTAGGACTTATCCATGGTTCGATTACGACAGTCTTCATGATCCTTACTTATATGATTTTTACTGTGGTATGGGTTATCGACAGAATTTACCTGCTCAAAAACAAAATTCGTTCCGATTGCCCCACATGTCACAGTCGCTTCTTGATCCCTACATTCATGTGCCCAGATTGCGGTGCAATGCATAAAAAATTAGTTCCTGGCCCTTATGGTATTTGGAAACACAAATGCTCATGCAGCAAGAAAATTCCGTCTGCTTTTTTAAACGGTCGTTCTAAATTGGATGCGTATTGTCCAGATTGCGGCTCTCCTCTTGTCGCATCTGATGCTCGTCCCATTGTGTTCCAGTTAGTTGGTGGAAGTAAAGCTGGTAAAACTGTCTATCTCTCCGCTTTTTTTCATGAATACCTGCAGAAATTATCAAATAATCAAAATCTGGAACTCACTATTGCTGACCAATATAGACCATATTTTGATGAACTTGAAGAATGGTATAGTGGTGCTGATTGTCCGGCAACAGCCCAACTTAATTCTCAAATGTATCCGATCATAATTGATAGCTCCTTAGGGGTTAAAAGACAGTTTTCAATTTATGATATTGCCGGCGAAATGTTTGATGGTTTCACTGCTGATTCGGAGGTTCAACAACAGCAGTTCCATTACTGCGATGGATTACTGTTCTTAATTGATCCTTTCAGCAGTGGTGATTTGAGAATGAATAAAATCAATGCCGGTGAAGATGTTTCCGCTTTCAGCGATATGGCTGTTGAAGATGTCGCGACCAACTTTATTAACTACCTTATCCGAACTGGTCACGCAAAAGCTAATTCTCGATGCAATATTCCTATTGCAATTCTGATTGCAAAAGCTGACATCAAGGAAGTAAAACGAGAAATCGGCCCAGCAAAGATTAACAGCATTTTTCGTAACAACACAGAACAGTATGGTACATATGAAAACGCTCGTGACAGTGTATGCCGTCAATTCTTAATTAACATTGGGCTTGCTTCAACTGTTGATAATTTAGAAACCCAGTTTTCTAACCTCCATTATTTTCCGGTTAGTGCGATAGGGCATTCGGCAGATGGAACCCCATATGAACCTTGGGGCATTATGGATGCTATTGAATGGATGCTTCCGCTTGCAGATAAAGACCTTTCTGACCTGATTACTCCACCAGCAGTAGTCAGTCAATAATACACAAGGAGGATATTGAAATGCCTTTAAGCCAACAACTCAAATCAAATATGACAGGCATTCCCGCCGAAGCACCACAAAAAGAAGCCGAAAAGCCTATTGTTGGGCCATTAAATATTCCTAATTTTAGCTCTGACACGCCGCCGACGCCTGAAGTTGGAGCAACAAATCAAACGAAAGCTCCGGACGTGACACCAGGGCAGCCCGATGTGCTGAAGTCTATTGAAAATCAATTAATAATCTTGAATCAAAATATCATTGATTTAGGACAAGCTGTAAATGATGGTAGAAACATCGATTTCCGTGCAGTTTTTGCCAAAATTGACTCTGCTCGTGTCAGCATTGAAAAGCTTATTACGCCGATCGCCACACAGTCAGTAACTGAAGGTGATGGAGACATGCAAAAAGTTTTAACCTTGCTTCAATCTGTCATTGAAAAGCAGGAAAAGAATGATCGTCAACTGACACAAACACTCAGAGACAATGCAACATTCCAGATTCAGGTACGACAAGGAATGCAGAAAGATCTTGACTCACTGAAAGAACAGATGAACGGTGAACAGTTCAACCCATTGTTAAAAGAAATTGCATCTGTCTATGTTGAGTATCAGACACTGTTGAACGATGAAAGTATTACTGACCGTTCACGTAAAAATCTTCATGCATTATTTGAGCAACTCGAAGATATGTTGAGTGATTATGATGCAGAAGTTTGTAGAAGTGAAATTGGTTCGCTACGACAAACTAGAACCTGTAAGATAATTGAGAAAATTCCTACTAGCGACCAAGAAAAACACAATACAATTGTAGCCAGCAGAAAGCCCGGTGTAGTTCGCGGACGTTCCGTTTTGTATCCCGAATTTGTAGATGTTTTTGTTTTTGATCCATCCTTGGATGTTCCTGATACACCTAATGATGAGAATATTGAAGGAACAATGCCAGATTTGAATCCAACCACACAGGATGTTGCTGTAGAAGCAGCCGATACACTGGTAGATGAATCTGATTCCCAAAATAGCTTAGGAGGAAATGAATAATGAGCACATATGGTATTGACCTAGGAACAACTTATTCCTGTATTGCAACGCTGGATCGCAACGGTAATCCCGAAGTAATCCGTAATCAAGCGGATGCCAGCGACACGCTTGCTTCTGCTGTGTTCTTTGAAAGTGCAGACAATGTTGTAATTGGCAATAGTGCAAAAGATATGGTCGAAACAGACGGAGAACGTGTTGTCCAGTTTGTTAAGCGTGAAATCGCCAAGCCAAATGCAAGAACTTACGAATTTGATGGTAAGACTTATACACCTGTTGAAATTAGCACTCTTATCCTGAAACGTCTAAAACAAATGGTTGAAGAACAGGGCGGCTCTGTTGATGATGTTGTTATCACTTGCCCTGCATATTTTGGCCTGGAAGAAAGAAATGCCACTAAGAAAGCAGGTGAAATGGCTGGCATGAATGTTCTTAACCTGATTAACGAGCCTACTGCTGCTGCTTTGAGTTATTGTGCTCGTCAGTTTCAGGAAGAAAGAACAATCCTTGTCTACGACCTTGGCGGCGGAACTTTCGATGTTACCATTGTTAAGATGGCTTTGGTAATGAATGCTGACGGCAACGAGGTTCAGAAAGTTACCGTTGTTGCGACTGGTGGTAACGATGAACTCGGCGGCAAAGACTGGGATGACAAGTTATTTGATTTCATCCTTCAGGCTTGCTGTGATGAGAATGGTTTGACTCCTGATGAAATTGAAGTCGAAACTCGTCAGCTGATCCGCAGCAGAGTAGAAACTACTAAAAGGAAACTCAGCAATGCCGAAAGTGCCAAAGTTAAAGTCAACGTAAATGGTGCTATGACTACTATTGTAATTAACAGAGAAAACTTTGAAAATCTTACCTCTGATAAGGTGGCTCAGACTATGAATTATGTCGAAGAAACCTTACAGAACGCCGGTAATGTTGAAATTGATATGGTTCTTCTGGTTGGCGGTTCTACCTACATGCCCATGATCCGCAATGCTGTAGAAGCAAGATTCCCTGGCAAAGTACAGATTCATGAGCCTGATAGAGCTGTAGCCATGGGCGCTGCAATTTACGCAAATATGCTTGTTGAGGAAACCACAACCGATAATGATACTTCTATCGCCCCTGTTAATCCTGAACACCCTGACGACGGAACTGATAAGCCTAGCACTGGCGGCACAAAAGCTCCTGGTGCTGGTAGCGGTATTGGTATGGGACCTGGAATCACTATTGAAGATCAAACTCCTCGTTCCTTTGGTCCTGGTGTACTTAACGAAAGCGGCGAATACATCATTGATAACATTATCAAGATGGGGGAAATTATGCCGGCTACTTGTGTAAAGACATACTATACCGCAGCTGACAATATGGAAAAGATTGTCCTCCGTGCATTTGAAAATATGTGTATGGAAGAATCTTTGACTCCTTGTGTTGACAATTACGGTGATGAGCAGCCTACAGATCCAGCCCATAATGTCAAATTGCTTGGTGTTTTGGAAATGTTGCTTCCTCCTAACACAAAGAAGGGTTCGCCTATTGAAGTTACTTTCCAAGTAGATGCCATTGGTGTCTATGTAAAAGCAGTAAACCTTTCTACTGGCGAATTGGTTGAAACCACCCTGCGTATGGAATCTGATGTTGATGCTACTACAAGCGCAGTAAATCAGATCAGTGTTTCTGCTGAATAAAATAAAATTATGAAAGAAGTGCGCCCAGCACGAGCGCAGGGCGCACTTCTTTCATACGGGAGGAAACACTATGTCTATTTATGGAATTGATTTTGGTTATTCAAAAGCCTGTATTGCAACCATAGATCGCAATGGAAAACCTGTGGTGATCCGTAATTTGGCAGATGCTAGTGATGTTCTTGAGGCTGTAGTGTTTTTTGAGAATGCCGACAATGTAGTTATTGGTAGTTGTGCCAAAGACATGGTTGAAACAGATGGTGACCGAGTGGTCCGATTTATTAAGCGTTATCTTGGTAAGCCGAGTGCTGGAACCTATAAATTTGATGGCCGTACCTTTACTCCGGTTGAAATCTGTGCAATGGTTCTAAAACGGCTTCAGCAAATGGCTGAGGAACAGGGTGAATTTGTAAACAATGTTGTTGTGACAATGCCTGCCTACTTTGGTTTACAAGAAAAAAATGATCTCAAGAATTCCGTAGAAATTGCTGGACTCAATTTAGTAGGGGTGCTCACAGAGCCAACTGCCGCCACTCTAACCTATCTATATAATCGAGATGTTGGAGATAAAAACATTCTAGTATATGACCTCGGAAGTATTTCGCTTGATATTTCTATCGTGAAAACATCAGTAGAAACAGAGAACGATGGCCTTGTTCCCTCACTTCGGATTCTTTCTATCGATGGTAGCGACACATTAGGTGGTGAAGATTGGGGAAATAGATTATATGATTTTATTCTTCAAGCTTGTTGCGACGAGAATGGATTGACTCCTGATGAAATTGATACTGCCGCTCTTCAAACGCTTCGACTGAAAGCTGATATGGCAAAGAAAAAACTCAGCAGCGCTGAAAAGACAAAAGTTAAGGCCATTATTAATGGGGTCATGACTAGCATTACTATCAGCAGAAAAGACTTTGAAAACATTACCATTGATCTAGCAGAAAGCACACTGAAATTTGTTGAGCGAGCGTTAGAGAATGCTAATAACATCAAAATAGATTCTGTTATTTTGGTCGGTGGGGCAACTCAAATGCCAATGATTCGTCAACTAATGGAAAATCGTTTCCCGGGCAAAGTGGAATTACTCGAGCCTGATAATGCTGTAGCGATTGGTGCCGCAATATATGGGCAAATGCTATGTGGGAATCCTATTCCACCTTTGCCGCTAGCGCCAAAAAAGAGCAGTCCATATTCTCCTAATTTGATAGCCAATATGATTAGGTATGCGCTTGAGCATACACATGATGATATAGCTAAAGAACTAATAACTGAGGTTGATTGGAAGCGCCTGACCTCAGAAGAGCTTTTTGACTTCTTTAACAGAATAAGGCACCTTTTTAGAGAATGATGATAGGAGGTTGCCAAATGGAGAACGATTATAAAATGCAATATATCGAAAAAATACTGAGGGGCAGCTATTATTGCAATGGATGCTCTTTCCCCTACAGCATCAAAGTATCTTCTAAAAGAAATACCGTAGGAAACGCTTTCCACAGATGAAATATTAAAGCTAATTAAAATTGTACGAACTCAACCACGACAAATTCCAGATAAAGTTCTGTCAATGGAGGTGGAGTAATGGGAATTAAAGTAGGAATAGATCTAGGGACTACATTCTCAGCTGTCGCTATGATGGATGAAAAGAAAGGGCAGCCTGTAATTATTCCGAATACACTTGGTGAAAAAATAACGCCTTCAGTAATCCAGTTTACTGAAGCTGATGAAATTATTGTTGGTTCAGAAGCCAAGGAAGCATTTGAATCCGGTGAGTCTGGATGCGCTTCTGTATTCAAGCGTAGTATGGGCAGCCAAGAGACCTACTGTTGTTTTAATGGGAAAAAATATACAGCTGAAGACCTGTCTGCAATCTTGCTTCGCTATTTGAAAGAAGAAACTGAAAAAGTTACTGGACAGACTATTAATGAAGCGGTCGTTACAGTACCCGCTTATTTTTACCATAAAGAACGACAGGCCACTATGAACGCCGCAAAAAAAGCTGGTCTGAATATCCGGCAAATTATCAATGAACCAACTGCAGCTGCAATGAAATACGGCGTAAACCACTGGAGAGAAAATGCTCGTGTTCTGGTTTATGATTTGGGTGGCGGGACTTTTGATGTGACACTGGTTCAAATGAAAAAAGGCAATCATATGGAGTCCTTGCAGACTACCGGAGACCATACCCTAGGTGGTAAAGATTGGGATTCTAGAATCTCCATGATTATTGAAGGAAAAATCGAAGGAGAAACTGGTTTATCCGTGGCAGAATATCCAGAGATTCACCAAATTGTGACCCAAAATGCAGAAAATATCAAAAAGCAGCTGACCACTCGCAATACCGCGAATGTACGGGTGAATCTTCCTGACTATGGTTGGTATTCTACTACTGTATCTTTGGAAGAATTTGAGCAGAATACTACCGACTTGATTGAGCGTACTGGTACACTATGCGAAAGCCTCCTGCGTGGACTTAACATTGGTTGGCGTGATATTACCGATATTCTTCTTGTTGGCGGCTCGACTAGAATGCGCCAGGTTACAACTTTCCTAAAAAGAATTAGTGGACACACTCCTCTTGCTCAGGTTAATCCCGATGAAGCTGTTGCACTGGGGGCGGCCATTCAGGTTCATTTGCCGCTCCCGGAGTATAGTGTAATTACCATGGCTTCACCTTCTGAAGAAAAGCAAACTGGAAGTTTCAGCCCTTTCAAATTCAAGAAAAATACACCCCAGCCAGTCAAAACTCCGAGCTACTCCATACCGGGTGTTGTTGGGAAAGAAACCGCCTTGGCTAATGCTCTTTGCATGAATCATGTAGATATTGTTGCTCATGCAATGGGTGTAATCGCTGTAAATGCCGAGGGAACACGTTACATCAATAAGACGATCGTTCCTGCAAACCAAAGAATACCGGTTAAGTGTGCGGAAGCATTTCATTACTATACTTCTGCTCGTAGTGAAAATGAAGTTGAAATTTATGTACTCCAAGGAACCAAAGCTCCTTTAGAGTGCCAAATTATTGGGAAATACGTGGTTTCTGGTATATCTCATAACCGAGAAGACAATCCGACAACCATAAAAATTCAATACAGTTATGACATTAACGGTATGGTTCATGTTCAGGCCCGTCAGGGAAACTCTAATGTGGATTTACCGATCCGAGAGGAACCCGTTCCTGCTGACATGAGTAAATATGGTCAGCCTATTGATCCCGATGAAATGAAGCCTGTTGCAGAACCATTGTCTGTTGTTATGGCGGTCGATGTATCTGGTAGTATGTCTGGTGAACCGATTAAAGATGCTTTGGATGCAATGTGCCATTTTGTTGATAATTTTGAGGATTATCCGGGGGATGTTCAGATTGGAGCAATAGCTGTTTCTGATACCTCGAAAATTGTCCAGGCTTTGACAAGTAACCTGAATAAATGTAAATCTTCTATCCGTTCGATTACTAGTTGTATGACAGGTGTTTGCAACGATGGACATCCGTTTGACGATATTAAATCTATGCTTTCAAGAGAAAAGGGCAAAAAAATAGGTATCGTCCTTGCTGATGGTATGTGGTCTTATCAAGATCAAGCTGTTTCTGCGGCGCATACTTGTCACCGCCTTGGTATTGATATTACAGGAATTGGGTTCGGAAGCGCCGATCAGAAATTCTTAAAAGATATTAGTTCTGGCGATGTTCAAGCTATGCTTGTTGATCAAAGTGAGCTAACTCAAAGCTTCGGTAAAATCGCCCAAGAAATCGGTGGTGGAACCAACACCAAGAGAGGACGTACCAGTGGAGAAACCAGTGTTACCACATGGTTGGCAATTAACGAAAATTAAGGAGTACCACATCCTCTTATAGCAAAGAACAAGGTAGGTGTGTAATGGAACGACGTAACTATTTTGAAATGTTAGGGTTGGATTTCGATCCACCTGAAAAAAATGATAGAGCAATACAAAAGGCCATTGCTGCATGGAAAAAACGCACTGAAGATATGCTTGGTAGCGAGGATGACAAAGTACGTCGCAGTATACTATCAGCTGAATTGGATTTGCACGATAATATTGTAGAAACTCTAAAAGACAATAAAACCCGAAATGCTGAAGCTCGTGCACTTAAAGAACAGCGAATTGCTCAGCTTGAGAAGTTAATTGATATTATGCTTGTCGGGCAATCTGGAACTCCAGAAGTAACAAATGCCCAAATTCGCAATGTTCATCTGAAGCTGAAACTCTCACCAAAAACTATCGAAGATACCTATGTAAAAAAAGGATTTGTAGTACAAAAGCGAGAAAAAGCTGTCAATTTGAATGAAGTGTTTTTGACAACCGTTGTTTCAGGAAACATTAGAAGCAAAATCGAACAACTCCGAGCAATGTCTATCCCAAAATATCCGTGGACACCTAAAGTTTTTGATCTTTTTGATTTGGCTTGCTATTTCAGTGGAGGATCGGAAACAGAAGCTGCCAGTTTCCGAAGAAAGAGAACAACAGAATTGTATAGCATCATGGAAACCGGCGCAGCACAGTTGGCCAGCGACATGAGTGCCCAAGGGCATCTCCTTGCAGACCTATTTACTGCCGGTACAACACAAGTTTTTGATTCCGAAACCAACAGAAAAAAATATGAGCAATCTCTGGAACGTGAAAAATTAAAAGGTTTTTTTGCTCTTTTGAAGTCGGCTTCCGATGATTTCAAAAAAGATCGTTACTTTGCCGAAAGTTGCATCAAAACAATACAAAAGAGTTTTCCTGACTTTAATTTATCGTTAGCTCTATACAATCAGGAAGCAGGCTTAATGCAAGATCCTTATGAGCCAATTGAAGCTTTAATCCATGTAACTTGTGGCTCATGCAAAACTCCAATGGAGTTTAGAACCCGTGAAGAAGCTGAAAAAGGAAAATGTGCGACATGTGGTGCAGAACTCTATGTCGCTTGCCCCAAGTGTCATAAAAAAGTTCCAGCGGCTGCAGATTGGTGTTCCTGTGGATTCCATATCAGCGAAATGCAGTTCTTCGATGAGTATTTTAATGCAGCTCAGTTTGCATTAAAGGAAATGGATCTTGCTGAAGCACGAAAACAGTTGGATAATGCACAAAACGCATATCCTGGCCACCCTAAACTTAGTGCGCTTCAAAAGCAGATACAGGAAGAAAATGATAAATATCAGAAACCATTAAATGATTTACAGTCCCTTATTGAAGCCGGTAACTTCTATAACGCTCAAAAACTCCTTGCAACGATTTCCGCTTCTATGCCTCAGCTCAAATTGGAAAGTCAGCGCAAAATCATTGCAGAAAAGCTCGCTGAAGCGCAAAAAATGATGCCTGCATCCAATTTACCGGTATCTGTTCGTGCAAATCGCTGTGTAGAAATACTTGATAACGTAAAAGACTATCAACCAGCCATTGATATGCTTGGACTTTGCAGACCTAATACTCCAATAAATCTTCATGGAGCAATTAGTTCTGGCGAACCCCTAGTTTGTACTTTGACATGGAACGCTGCTGGAGATAAAGGTGTATCTTATTGTGTGGTTCGCAAAAAGAGCGGCATTCCCCAAAGGCACTCTGATGGCGATATGCTTGTCCAGAGTTTGAACGTTCTTGAATACAAGGATAAATCTATTCAGCCGGGTATTAGCTACGGGTATGCTGTTTTTGCTCATCGACAGGGTATTTATTCCGATCCTATTACTTGCGAAGTTGAGAAGTTTAGCGAACTGGATGTAAAGCGGGTTCGTGCTACGGCAGACAATGGTGTTTGTCGATTCAGCTGGGTTCTCCCAACAAACTGCATCGGCGTTAGAATATTGAGATGTGTTAATGCTACTCCTCCAGAATATCCGGCTGCAAACTGTACCATAGTTACTGAGCGAGCTTCTGCAAATTACGATGACACTACAGTCTCTAACAACAAAACCTATGGATATAGATTGCAGTGTGTCTATCCTTATGGCAATGGTTTTAGATATAGTGAAGGCTACACTGTAATGCTTACCCCTGAACAGCCACCTGTTGCTTTGAAGAATGTTACTTCAAAAACAGAGGGGCGAACCGTATATGTGCGATGGACTTCTCCAGATACAACACAGCGTTCCGTACTAGTTCGAGAGGTAACCTCCTCTTCTATCAGCAATATGATTGGACAGATTATTCCAGCAACAGATATTAACTCGATTTTAGGAAACGGAAAAACATATGTCAACACAACGAGCTCAGCTCAACAGTGTCAGTTTGACATTCCACCTAATACTTCTATTGCATTGGCAGTTGTAATTATATCTGGTGCAAAGGGTATTATCTCGGAAGTGATTCGAGCATCAAGCGTTGAGAAATGTGAAATCAACAAAGCGGAAACCAGAATTGAAGGCGGCAGACTAAAAATAATCCTGCAAAATAGGCCCAAAAATCTTGACCGCATTCATTATATTGTGGCAAGAAAAGTGGATTCTAAAGTTCCGTGGGCAACCGTTGAAGATGTTAAGCGCAATACGCTTAACATGATTACGATTCAGGACTACATCAGAGACGGCATGATTCTCATTGAAACTCCGCCGAAGGCTGATCTGTACATTTCCATTATTGGTCAGTACAAAATGCCTGATGGTAGTGTAGTTTATTCCGATGCGTCCAAGTTGAGAATCAGCAATAAACCAAAGGAAAAAATCAAGTATCGATTGTCGTGGGGCGGAAGTTTGTTCTCATCGAAGCCTAAGCCCAAGGATTGTAAACTATATGTCACTACTGATGCGGAGGAAACTCCAGTTCTGAAACTAGTTTACCGTTCAGATGGGCATATCCCAATGAAACTCTTAGATCCTAAAACAATTGTACTGCACACCATTCCTGAGTCGGATACTGGTTTCCCTGCAGGACAATATGTATATGAGTTCCCTGACTCTACTTGGGAAAGAGTCAAATCTCAAACTGAATTACGACTGATGCTATCCGATGCCGATATGGCGGAGTATGAAATCACTCCTGAAAATATCGCATCACTAAAAGTACCACAGAAATAAGGAGGATGAACATATGGCACTACTTCACTCGGATGTACTTTGTCCATACTGTTTACAGGAATTGCGTAGCAAGGATTTGAAAATGGTTTGTCAGCTTTGTGGAGCTGAGGCTACGCCATCAAAAACCGAAGTTCTTTTCAAAAAATTGCCTAAGTGCAAACAGCCTGGTTGCCACGGCTTTGCAAGCGACAGACAGTGTAGCTATTGCGGTAGCAAATTGCCTTCTGACATATTGGATTATGAGAAGTATCTTCGCTTTAGTATCCTTGGCATTACAGGTTCTGGTAAAACCAACTTTTTAACTACTATGCTCCATGAACTGAGACATACCGCAGGCTCTCCGTGGGTTATTGCTGCAATGGATGCACAAACTACTGCTATCTTCCAAGAAAATGATCGTGCAATTTATGATATGAGACAGCCGGTTCCTGCTACAGCCGCTGGTAGCACCCCGCCACCGCAGCTTTGGAGAATTAAGGACAAAAACAGAATGACGGATAAAGTTATTCCGTCCTATTCCATGACCATTTTTGACGGTGCAGGCGAAGATTGCGAACATATCGACCCAGTTATTAGTCGCTATATTGAAGGTTCAAAAGTGCTTGTAATTTTAATTGATCCTCTCGCACTTCCGGGCGTAGCAAAAACTATTTCTTCGGACATCCTTAATTGGTCTACATCTACTTCTCACGATGCAGACGCTTCTACCGATATGGTAGATGGCTTGGCAAACTATGTTCGTCAAAGTTGCAATATCGCTCCTGGTAAACTAATTAACCGTGATGTTGCTGTTGTGTTTACAAAAATTGATGCTGTTAAAGACAGTTTTGGATCTGCCACTGTAATGCAGCCCAGCCCTCATTTAAGTCAGAAAGGTTTTGTAAAAGCTGACTCTGATGCAGTTGATGCAGAGATTCGTGACTGGCTTAAAAGCCGAGGTGAAACCGCATTCGTAAACGCTATCGAAACGAACTTCCGTAAGGATCGTGTGAGATTTTTTGGTGTGTCTAGTTTTGGTCAGCCGCCTACGGGCAGCTACCAGCTGGGACGGGTGATGCCCCATCGTGTTCTTGATCCACTGATTTGGATGCTTTCCAAGGAAGGCATCGTACCTATAATCTAACAAAAGCCCCCAAAAAGTGCTCATTGCAAGTATATTTTGGAATACTCTGAACAGAAAGGAAGGTAAAGCAATGTTAGATCAGTTAATATACACACGTTGCTCACCGCATCGTGACCTAAAAAATAAGGGTCAGGTTGTACGTGGTGATGGATTCGGTGTTTTTTCAATGAGTTCCGAATTGTTCTCTAACAAACGGCTCTCTAACTATGATTTTTTACAAGCTCGTTTGGCTATACAAAACGGTGCAAAGGAAACTTCACCGGTAGGTCTGTTCAACTCGTATGAATACTCGATGGTTGCTCCGGGTGTTTATGCGCTCTCTTATGAGGTTGCTCGTCCACACTGCAAGGTTCCTCGTGCAAACGGTCAAGGTCACAGAACCGGAACCTATATTAAACAAAGTTTTGTTGGTGATATTGAAGGCTATCCTGCTGAATGGTTTGGTTCTACGGCATGGGATGCCCATCAGAAATCTGAAAATGAGTACTACTTAGATAATGATCCCAATGCTACTCCCGCCTTGCTACCACAGGTGAGTAGTACCCCGTCTAACGGATATATTAACACATCGGTAATAAAGAAATTCGTTGCGGATGGTCGTGCCAATGCAGTCAAAGCAGGTATTTGGTTTTTGTTGCAGGAATTCAGGAAACCCGAAGGAGAACGCAAAGTTCTTTTGATTAGGGACACTCCTGACAATGTTGAATTGTGGATTGCCGCAATCGAATATGGTTTTTCGGCATCTATGGCTCAAAAAATCACCTTCACAACTAACCGTTCCAAACTCGGTACACAAGCAGATAGTATATTATTCTATTACACTGACGATACAGGACGGTTCTATCCTATGATGAATCGCAGTATTCCTCAGACACGTCATCCATATTGCATGATTGTAGGCTATCATCCTAAGGACAATTTCTGTACAGCCCTGAAACAAATGGCCACCAGTAATTTTGTGATCATTGATGGCACTACTAAAAGTATCAGTTTTCAGCCTGACGATTCTATTCGGAAGCCTTATTATTCTGCAGTTGTTCAGTATGATGCGGATATTCAGGACTTTTGTAACGTAATCCTCCCAAGTCTTCCTTTCCAAGATTTAACTGGAAAGCTACCTGAACTGTTTGATGCATATAAATACCTACTAGACTCCAACCACAAGTCCGATAAATGGGGATATTCCGATACAATTTATTGTTTGAATATTCTATTACAATTTGGCGCACCGAATAATCTGGCACTAAACAACTATCTCATTGACGAATGTTTGAATGTATATCAGCGTTTCGCAAGAGAAGATGAAACACAAGGTTTCTCCTTATTGAAATACATGTGGAATCTTGCTAAAGCCGTTGGAAGAGTGCGAGATATTACCGGTTGCCTTGCAGATATTATTAGCTACAAGCTTTGCAATCTAACAACACGCAATAACGACATCTCCGGCACTTGGCAGGCATTAAAAGCTGCTAGAATGATTACAGTTCTCCAGCCGGCACTTCGAGATCTGTTCAATGATACTGAACTTCCTGATCTTGCAAAGCAAATAAAAAAATGCGATGCAAGTTCTGTTGAAACAGTATTGGATATGTTTTTTCAGATGCTGAATTCTGAAAGAATAGGTATCTCATCTATCGCTGAGAGTAACGAAAAATACTCTTTCGTATGTTTGTCTATTGTTGCTCTATTGAACGATTCTTTCCGTTTGACAGAGTTATTAAAGATACTGAATGCTGCTCCTGATTTATTTAATGGAATCTCACTTTCTGTTGCAGAATATCTCGATAAGTATGAACCATCCAAGAGTGCTGCTTGGTGGGATACGATAATGGATGTATGTGGCGGAAGTGTGCTTGAATTGTGTCGCAAATTGTGTTCATCCAAATCTGCAAATATCGAAATGGTCGAACAGTTATTGTCAAACCGTTTAGAGCGAACCCGTAGATTTGATAATGATTTAGGAAGGGCTTTTGCTGAATCAATTAAAGTGCTTGGTAAAAAGCCAGATACTGGAAACCGCCTGTTTAGAACATGGATTAAAATTTCTACACCAAGTGAGTTTATTGAAATTATTCATGCCGTCAAGGAATGTGCATTGAGTGTCCGAATAGAGGAAGGTTTGTTCTATCTCATTGATGAAAGTTTGCCTTATGATGCGACTCGTGGAATAACTCCAATGATCTATCGTGAGGTAAGCCAATGGGCTATCTCCTTGAACAAAACATCAAGAAGTGCTTCTTTCTATGAGTTCAAACGTGCATTTAAAAAAGAGCGAAAGGTAGAAAGAGCCGTTAACTTGGCTTATTCGTTTGCTGAAATGAAATTCTCTGTCGATGAGAAATTTTTATCCAGTAACTACTTCGCAGATCTTGCAGCCATTGGCGCAGAGTTCTGTGATGCCGATTTACACATTGCTTTGCTATGCTTATTCCAGAGCATTGATGATACAACAATGAATCATTATGTCGATGATTATGTCACAAAAATACTTGGAGGAACTAAGAGTCGTTATTTTGTCGATCAATTGGTATCTTTGTGTGAAGCTACCATGTACAAATTTAAAGTTCCGGGCCGAACAGCAGCCTTTGTAAATGATATTCAGCGTATGCTTGATGCTTCTCTTGTAAAACAACTCGTAGATTACTACAAGCCAGCACTTGCAGATCAGGTTTCAAAATACACAGATTGCGAACAGTCTGTTAGAGCGAAGCTGATTACTTTATTGAAAGACATTGACGAAAAAACAGCACCAAAAAGATTTGGAAGATTTTTCAATAATCTGTTCGGAAAACGATAAAAAACAAAGTCATAACTTGCCCTATCAAGGCAAGTTATGATTTGTCTTTAAAATGAAGGAGGCACAGAAATATGGCAGGTCCCAAAAAAGTATCTCAGGAAGAATACGATGAATTCCGTTCTCGTATGGAAGACAAGTATGGATATGAAGATATGTCTGATGAAGAAAAAGCAGATTTTGATTCCAAAATCGACCAAGTAGCCGTTGTTGGAGATAAAACTGACAATACAGATGAAACAGATACAACAGATGATGAGGAAATAGAAAAAGGCGAATTTGATGATGGGCATCCTCAGAGCCGTGATGATGACGATGAATATGTCCGCTAAATAGTTTGAGTGTTAGTTAAGAAGTTGGTTGGTAGCTATATTCCATGACTGAAATTCGCAGTATTAACGTGACCAGTAAATGAATTTTTATGAGTACCGACCCACTTATAGTCTAACACCATGATTTATTAAAGGAGAGCCAGTAAATGGAGAAAATATACTTGAATTCTAAGGAGTATGATACAGTTGTAGACGCTTATAGAAGCCAACACGGATATGATGATATGTCTAATGAAGAAAAAGAAGCATTTGACGAGCGTTTAGATAAAGTTGTTGGAAAAATGGATGATGGCTCCGATCCTTCTGACGATGTTGAATCAACGGAGGCATCCGACAATAGGGAGTCTGTTGATAATCGTTCTGATGCTGATAAGCTAAGAGATGACTTAAAGAGCCAATATGGATATGATGGTATGTCTGATGAACAAAAACAGGCTTTTGATGAAAAACTTGATGAAGTTATAGGTCAAGAAACTGCCGAAGACGAAGATCCTGATCAGCCTGAGAAAGTTCTCAAAAGAACTAGATAAAAAGCAGAAAGGAGGAGCATAAATGCCGACCTATTCTAATTCATCATCTACACCCAGAGCCGCCAGACGCCCGACTGGTCCAAGCGGTACAAACGGCAGTTCCTTCCCTGCCCCAACTGCCGGGAAAGGGAATCCCATGCCCGTTGCAAATCCTGAGGGCAAGAATCAGCGACAGGCAAGAAAAATGCTAATGGATAAAACTCAGTTAGCTATTCTGCAAAATGATTTGCGTATCATTGGCCTGTATGTGAATAGCCGACATTTGGAGATGCTTGCTCCTTCGGTTGGAGATAGTCTTTATACCAGTCAAGTATGCAAACTTGATCCTGTACAGTGTAATCGAAATGGTATAGCTGTCTACAAAATCACAAAACTGATGTATAACGAGGATGAGAATACATTTGAAAAACTCGTCAGCGTTTACTCTGCACTTAATAGTTTTGGGGGATTGGTATCGTTAATATTGCGAAGTGATGGAAACAGTACCCAGCTTTACCTTGCTACTAACACCAGTGGAAATAGTCGCATTGCAGGAGAACTGCTTGCAAACAATATGCATGGTCAATTCCCAGGATGTGAGATCAATAAATTATCCGAAACAGATAAAAACACCTTATTGGACTCCTGCGGAATGAATGGAGCAATATCTACCAGCAGAACTGTTCGTTCTTTGAGTATGATACCTAGCCGTAGAGATGATGAGCGTCAACATGATAAAGAGTTCAGCGCACAAGGCTATGAGAAGTTTGTTGATGCCATGAATGGGCACAGATACACGTTAGTTGTATTGTCCCAAAGGGTATCTCCTGATGCAATGGAGGAATGCTTAGAGGGGCTAGAAACTCTCTATACAAGTCTTTCACCTTACGCGAAAGAAACTGTTTCTTACGGAGAAAACGAATCAGATACAATAAATTATTCAATTTCAAGCAATATCAACAGCTCTGTGAGCCGTTCTATATCTCGTTCTTTCGGAACTTCACATACCAGCAGTGTGTCACAAGGACGAAGCTCTAACAACGGCAGAGGTTACGAATTATTTGATATTCACTTTAATTCTGGGGAAGGCACTTCATTTGGAACTTCTACTGCTACAGGAAGCACCAGCGGAACAAGCACTAGCGACAGTACATCCGATAGCTATGGAAGTGGCGATAGCCAAAGCACTGGAAGCACCTCTGGAACGAATTGTTCCTTAACAATGAACAGAGATAATAAAGCAGTACAGAATCTGTTGTCCAGAATTGAGGAACATATTAAACGAATAAACTCCAGCCAAACCTTTGGTATGTGGAATAGTGCTTGCTATATGATTGCAGATGATGTAGCGACTGCGACAATGGGAACAAGTACATTAGCTGCGCTGTTCTCTGGTGATTCTCAGGCGGCTCCCCGTGCCTATTACAATCAATGGGACGCAACAAATCCCAAAGAACGTGGCAATGTTCTAGAGTACATACAGAACCTTCAGCATCCGGTTATCAACCTCACCATGCTTCAGGAAACAATGGATGCAAGTGGAAATAAAACCAGATCTGCATATCAAACTGAACAAATCACACCTGCTATGATGATTAGTGGTAAAGAAATTCCAACGCTGATGGGACTTCCACGAAAATCTGTTCCTGGGATTGTGGTTGATAGCATGGCAGAATTTGGACGTAATATTCCAGAGCTTTGGAAGAAAAAGGTTAGACGCCCTATTCTTTTTGGAAACATCTATCACATGGGACAAGCTGAAAAGACTCCTACTTTCTTGGATTTAGATACTTTTGCGTCACACATGTTTATTTGTGGCTCCTCTGGCTCTGGTAAGAGTAATACAACTTACAATTTGCTACAAAAGCTAATTGATAACAAGGTGCCATTTCTTGTTATTGAGCCTGCTAAGGGCGAATATAAAATTGAGTTTGCCGGTTTGTCTGGAATCAACATTTTTACTGCTGACGAAACACCTTATCGCCTATTGCAAATCAACCCGTTTGAATTTAGTCCTGGAATTCATATTAGAGAACATCTTGACAATGTTCTTCAGGTTGTAAGTGCATGTTGGCCACTATACGGTGCAATGCCTGGACTTTTAAAAAAGGCTTTTGAACAGGTGTATCTTGACCACGGTTGGGATTTGGAGCATTCTGAAAGAATTATTTCGAGAGGCAGTAAGTTCCCGGTCTTTAAAGATTTAGTTGCAGTTCTGGAACGCATAATCGATGAATCTCCTTACTCTGCACAAACAAAAGGAGATTATAAGGGCGCATTGCTGAACAGAATTTCTACTCTTTGCAATGGATTTGAAGGTCAGATCTTCGGAAGAAGCATTGGCATTCCAGATCGCACCCTTTTCAACGAAAACACCATCATTGATTTGAGCAGCATTGGTTCCGATGAAACACGCTCACTGATAATGG
Source organism: uncultured Bacteroides sp. (assembly GCA_964514145.1). Classification (GTDB taxonomy): domain Bacteria; phylum Bacteroidota; class Bacteroidia; order Bacteroidales; family Bacteroidaceae; genus Phocaeicola_A. The sequence continues at coordinate 3,647 of CAZEPM010000016.1, read as the reverse complement.
GGGTACTAATAATCAAATTGAAGAACTATCGCAAAGCCGTTGCCGCTTCTCCTAATAGTGATCTTGTTCATGTGACTGTTTTAGAAGAAGCACACAACATTCTGAAAAGATGTTCTCAGGAGACCAGTTCAGAATCCGGGAATGTACAAGGTGCTGCAGTTGGTAGCCTTTGCCGTTGTATTGCTGAAATGCGAAGCGCTGGCGAAGGTTTTATGATTATCGACCAGTCTCCTGGAGCAGTTGATGAAGCCGCAATTAAGAATACTGCAATTAAAATTGTAATGCGTCTTCCATCAAAAAACGATTGCGAAGAAATTGGCGCTGCATTGAGTTTGAATGAAAATCAAATTAGAGAATTGAGCCGATTGGATATTGGTGTTGCTGCTATTTTTCATGCTGGTTGGACAGACACTCTGCTTGCAAAAATGGGTAACATTTGGGATAAACGCTATCGTCTAAAAGCTGTACCTGTTCTTAATAATGGAACGTATACTCGTGTTCAGGGTGCTATCATTCAGCTGATGTATAGAAATCTTATTGAGGGAAATTTCTATAGTGTCTATGATGATGTACAAGAACTTCTTGATTTGCTATGCAAAGGACCAAATGCTATAAAACCGGTTTTACCACAATCCAAACAGCAGGAATTGCTCGATGAAATTCGAATTTTCATTGAGAATAACGATATGTATATTAAGGCAAATCGTACCAATGATATTAAGAGAGCCTTCTTTGACTTCGCCTTTGATTTCCTTCGTTTGGAAAGCGTTATGCGAATTTTCTCGCTGTCTGGTGTGAATACAAAAATGACACTAGAGCCGTTGACAAAGAAAGAAATTCGAGCTGTTCTCAAGTGGGAAAGTGAGATCAAGACTGGCATCACAAGGTATCTTTATATGCCTGAAGAATGTGATCCTGTTCGAGCATATAAGTGGCCTTTGTCTGCCAATGACGCTGAATACTTTGATGCCATATACGGAGGGATCCTCTCTCGACATGCACAACGTTATCGAGATGACTTCCGCTACGCAAACGCTCTTTCGTATTTGAACTCCATTAAACACTTTTCTCGCAGTACAGGGAGGAAGTGACACAATATGCGACGATATAATGCTAACGATGTTGAAGCTGAGAAAAATGAAGCTACCGAAGCCGAAACGAATGAACAGGAACTTGATAAACCAAGCAAAGCACATTTTGAATCTACATACAGCTTGAAGCCTAACGAGCAGTATGAGGTAAATAGCTACAGCTATGAAACTGATCGATATGGACGCATCAAACGATGTGAAGGAACCCTTCGCCTTGAAGAAGGAAAGAGAAATACAGCTCATCAAACCAAAGCAGGTGGCGAGTATCGTCTGGAAAATGACGAGGGTGGACATCTTATCGGTAGACGTTTTGGTGGTTCCGAAAAGGTAGATAACATTGTTCCAATGGACTACGTTGTTAATCACCATGAGTACAAGGAGTTGGAGGACGACTGGGCAGAGGAACTTGAAAAAGGCAACAAAGTCGATGTAAAAATACGTTGCAAATATGAAGAAGGATCTACTCGGCCAACAGTGTTCATTGTAAAATATAAAGTAACCGATCAAGATGGTTTCACCAGAAGCGAAACCAAGATCATAAACAATACAAAATCCGGAGGTGATTCGAATGAATGATGTTCGTGAGAACAAACAAGAACTACAAGCCACCATTCAGGCTCTTGGCAATGTTGCTGCAAGCGTCTTACCCAAAGATTGGGAACGTGTCGTAATTGGTTACTTTATCACCGGTGAGAATAATGTGTCTCATTTGCAATTTCACACTATCACGACATCCTCAAACGACTATATTGATCTGATGGGCGAGTCCTGGGATTCCGATGAGTTTGATGATGCCATTATCGAAGTGCAACAACTCTGTAAAAAGCTCAAAAGTATTTGTTATGCAGCTAATGATGATTGGACTGCTATGACATTCAGCATGATGGTCGATGAAACGTTCAATATTGATTATACCTATGATGTGATCGAGGACTTTGACTCTACCTTCATTTTGAAGTGGCAAAGCCAATATCTGAATTAAGGAGGTACACATGGGATTATTTACACCTCCTGAAGATTTGCTTATAAGTGCAATGTCTTCAAAACAACCTCAAATCCGCCTTGAGCATTGTATGGGCTCGATTGATGGTGTCTTCAAAAATGCCCTAAAAAAAGAGCGAAGGCTTTTAGCATTTTTGTCAAGTTATGAAGCCAACTTTTTAAAAAAAGGGCTTGTGCAAATAAGCTATGATTATGATGTAACAATACAATATCGGGAACCTTGCCCAGCGTCCCTAAATGATGTTGTAGTGGACAACGGTGATTGGGACGCAACCACGGTATTAAAAAAAGGGCTTCCACAAGAAGTAACATTGATTACAAATGATATTCCGGGCGTTTCTAAGAAATTAGCAGATATACTCGACGTAATGTTGAGCAGTTACGAGGGCATTCACGGTTGGCAAACAAGCACATTATCCTTTGAAAAACTATCTACCGATGTGGTGTGTGCAATTTCTTATTCCTATATTGTTCCGCCGCAGCAACTACGCCAATTTCACGGAAAGGCGATTTTTGCTGCGAAGAACATATGGAAAACTATTTTAGGAATAGCAAAGGTTCCACAGTTTGTAAAACCATTTTTAGCTCTGAGTTATTTAACTCAAGAGTGTTGTTATGATCAACGAGCCTTTGATGAAGTCGAGAGCAATCCAAGTTCTCTCCCATCTGATCCTATTCCTCATCTTGCCTATGGGCCATTAGTAGAAAAAAGAGGTATTTGCAGTGGGCTTGCTTGGGCATTTAAGACCTTAATGGATGAAGCAAACATTGAGTGTATCTGTGTAAGTGGATTCCTTAAAGAAGACCTTAAAACAGGGCACATGTGGAATCTGGTAAAAATCGATGGACAGTTTTATCATGTTGACCCTACTTGGGGAATCAAAGATGATGGGGTTTTTATTAGCAGATTAATGCAACCTGATAGTATGATGAAAAGTACCCATGTATGGGAAACTGAGAAGTATCCATCGGCTAGAGGAATGCGTTTTGATTACGACTACATAGAAGACTATCTTGTTGAAAACGGTAATGACTTCCTAGATGATGGAGCAAACGAAACTTATTTCTTCCCAGATGAGATTATAGATTAGACGCAGAAAGGAGAAGTTTGGTTGTCAATTCTTGGTAATATCATATGGTTTCTTTTTGGCGGTGCATTTATGGGGATTTCATGGTGTGTCGCGGGAATATTATGGTCAATAACTATCATAGGTATTCCAGCCGGAAAGCAATGTTTTAAGATTGCCTCCTTGTGTTTCTTTCCGTTCGGCAAGTATGTAATTGCGCCGAATGGGACTACCTGTAATTTCTTGCTGAACTTGATTTGGATATGTGTTACCGGTTTGCCCTTGGCATTGACGGCTACAATTTTAGGATGTTTGTACTGTGTTTCGATTGTTGGCATTCCTTTCGGGAAACAATATTTCAAACTTGCACGTTTATCATTAATGCCATTTGGATCAATAATAATGTAATGAACCAATTGCGTCTCAGCTCTTGCATACCAAGGCATTTGTCTCCAACCACCAGTTTGACCCCATCCAGACCACGGCC
>CAZEPM010000015.1:23898-25400 GCA_964514145.1 uncultured Bacteroides sp. | reverse complement strand
AAGCTATTGACAAGACGTCAACAGTCTCATGAGTTAGTATGCAAAGATTGGATAGTTTTTCATTATCTTGTTGACGTGGGTTCGCACATCGGTAATAATCTTTTCATTGTCTACGTTAGACAATACGGTCTCAATCATTTCTGCAATCTCAAGCATTAGGTCTTCTTTTGCTCCGCGTGTTGTGATAGCAGGTGTTCCTAAGCGGATACCTGATGTCTGGAATGCTGAACGGGAATCAAAAGGAACCATATTTTTATTTACGGTAATATCAGCCATTACCAGTGCTTTTTCTGCAACTTTACCGGTTAAATCCGGATATTTAGTGCGCAAATCAACTAACATGGAGTGGTTGTCTGTGCCACCCGAAACAATTGAGAAGCCTCTGTCAATCAATGCTTGAGCTAATACTTTGGCATTCTTTTGAACTTGTTGCTGATATTCTTTGTATTCAGGTTGTAAACACTCGTAGAATGCAACAGCTTTAGCTGCAATAACATGCTCTAACGGTCCGCCTTGAATGCCCGGGAATACAGCTGAATCCAATAGTTGAGACATCTTTTTAATTTCACCTTTAGGTGTTTTTTTGTCCCAAGGATTATCAAAGTCTTTACCCATCATGATTACACCTCCACGAGGTCCGCGTAATGTTTTATGAGTAGTAGAAGTTACAATGTGTGCATATTTTAATGGATTATCGAGCAAACCGGCTGCAATTAATCCTGCAGGATGAGCCATATCTACCATGAATATGGCACCTATCTTATCTGCGATTTCCCGCATACGTTTATAATCCCATTCACGTGAATAGGCTGATCCACCTCCGATAATCATTTTGGGGTGTTCGCGTAAAGCTATTTCTTCCATTTGGTCATAATCTACTCTGCCGGTTTCCTTGTTCAGATTATATTCACAAGGTGTATATATAATGCCGGACGTATTGACCAATGAGCCATGAGATAAATGACCACCATGAGCCAGATTTAGTCCCATGAATTTATCTCCCGGATTCAGTACTGCCAAAAATACAGCAGCATTTGCTTGTGCGCCAGAATGTGGCTGCACGTTAGCCCATTGAGCTCCGAAGATTTGTTTCAGTCTGTCTATTGCTAATTGTTCACTTTGGTCAACAACTTCACAACCGCCATAATATCGTTTTCCCGGATAGCCTTCAGCGTATTTGTTGGTCAAGCAGGAACCCATAGCTTGCATAACTTGTTCGCTTACAAAGTTCTCAGAAGCGATTAGTTCAATACCTTTCAATTGTCGTTGGTGCTCTTTTTCGATAATATCGAAGATCAAGTCATCTCTTTTCATACTTATATATATAATTTATCTAGCGAAATGGAATAATTTTATATATGTTATATTAGGTACTATTTATTCTATCAGATATGATTGAAATTGATACGAAATAAGTTTTCTTTTTATATTTTTATCAAGTGTTGCAAAGCTAACGCTTTTTTTCAACAGACCATCCAAATTTACCAATCTTTTTACCTAAC
>CAZEPM010000015.1:0-23798 GCA_964514145.1 uncultured Bacteroides sp. | reverse complement strand
TGCTCTTTTTCGCAATAGTGACATTTCAAAGTTCCTTTTTCTTTGTTTATTACGTGAAACCAAGTAGTCATAGGTTCGTTGTTGGTAATACATTTAGGATTAGGACATTTTATGATTCCTTTGATTTCGTCCGGCATACAGACTTCTTTCTTTTCCACTACGGCATAATTGTGTATAATGTTTAGTTTAACATTAGGAGCGACTACAGACAAACGGCTGATTTCTTCATCACTAAAAAATTTGTTGGCCACTTTGATTATGCCTTTTTTCCCTAACTTTTTACTGTCAAGATTAAAACCTATCGTTACATTGGAAGTTAAATGTTCAATACCCAGCAAAGAAACTACTTGGAATAATTTGTCAGAAGGTATATGGTCTATTACGGTTCCGTCCTTTAGCGCGGCAACTTGTAATGCTTGTTTATTGTCAGTCATAGTATAAATTATTTAAGTCTTATTTGATTTTATCTAAAGTGATTCCTAATACGTCACAAATAATCGCTTCACGAGCAAATAAGCCATTTCGTGCTTGCTGGATGTAATACGCATGTGGATTGTCGTCAACATCGTAAGCTATTTCGTTAACTCGGGGTAGCGGATGAAGTATTTTCATATTTTCTTTGGCTTTGCTTAGCATATTAGCTCTTAAAATATATACATCTTTTACACGTTCATATTCCATCAAATCAGTAAAACGCTCGCGTTGCACACGTGTCATATAGAGAATATCTGCATTTGCAATAATATCCTCGTTGAATTCCTGATGCTCGATGTATTTTATGTTATGCTCCTTGCAATAGAGTTTATATTCATCAGGCATGGTCAACTCTTTGGGGGCTATAAAGTGAAATGTCGGATTGAAATGACGCATAGCCATCAGCAGAGAATGAACCGTACGTCCGTATTTCAAATCACCGACTAAGTAAATATGCAAATTTTCTAAAGTCCCTTGAGTCTTATATATAGAATACAGATCAAGCATTGTTTGTGAAGGATGTTGATTTGCTCCGTCTCCTGCATTGATGATTGGTATAGGAGCGATTTCACTTGCATAACGAGCCGTTCCTTCTAAATAGTGGCGCATGACAATCAAATCAGCATAATTGCTCACCATCAGTATCGTGTCTTTCAATGTCTCACCTTTAGAAGAACTTGTTGTAGAGGCATCTGTAAATCCTATCACTTTTCCACCTAAACGATTTACAGCAGTTTCAAAACTCAAACGAGTACGGGTAGAAGGTTCAAAAAATAGGGTAGCCACAATTTTCCCATCCAATATCTTTCGATTAGGACATTTCTCAAATTCTTTGGCCATGTCTAATAAGTAAAGAAGCTTTTCTTTGGAATGATTTGCAATAGTTACGAAACTCCTGTTTTCCATATTATGAATATGTTTAATAACTTTAATAATAATGGGTAAAGGTAGGCAAAAAATAAGTTGCAACCATCTTTCTTGGAAAATAAGTATTATCACATACACAAATTAGCTAAAATAGGCATTGTTATCGAGCTTTTATTGTATTTTTGTACTTTCAATAGACTGTAGTCATATATGAGAAAAAAGATATTGATATTTATGTGGTCAGGACTGGTGTGTCTCACACTAATTGTGGCTATGATTTTTACGGCAATTGCTAAGGGATGGATCGGATATGTGCCGCCTGTAGAGGAATTAGAGAATCCCATTAATCGGTTTGCCACTGAAATTTTTTCTTCCGATGGTAAGATATTAGGTACCTATTCATATAGTAAAGATAATCGTGTTTTTGTAAGATATGATGAACTTTCCCCTTATCTGATTCATGCATTAATCGACACAGAAGATTCTCGCTTTCAAGAACATTCCGGTATTGATATTCGGGCTTTGGTACGTGCGATTGTCAAGCGTGGTATCTTGATGCAAGCCAGTGGTGGAGGAGGTAGTACGATTACTCAGCAATTAGCTAAGCAACTATATTCGGAAACGGCAGAAAATGTCATGCAGCGGCTGTTTCAAAAACCGATAGAGTGGGTTATTGCGGTTAAATTGGAATACTTCTATACGAAAGAAGAGATACTGACATTGTATCTCAATTACTTTGATTTCCTAAACAATGCAGTAGGAATCAAAACAGCATCTAATACTTATTTTTCCAAAGAACCTAAAGATTTGAAGATTGAAGAAGCGGCGACATTGGTCGGAATGTGTAAAAACCCTTCATATTATAATCCGGTGCGCTATAATGAGCGCACGCGTGGACGGCGTAATGTGGTGATTGATCAAATGCATAAAGCAGGGTATTTAACCCATAATGAAGCAGACTCTTTAAAATCGTTGCCTTTGAAATTACGTTATCGTCGGGTTGATCATAAAGAAGGAATTGCTACATATTTCCGTGAATATTTACGTAGAGTAATCACAGCCAGTAAACCTGATCGTAGTGATTATCAAGGATGGCAGCGTCAACAATTTTATGAAGATTCGCTTTCATGGGAAACAGACCCTCTGTATGGCTGGTGTAATAAGAACCATAAAAAGGATGGAAAACCATATAACATATATACTGACGGATTGAAAATTTATACGACCATAGATTCACGAATGCAACAATATGCAGAAGAGGCTGTACAAGAACATGTGGCGACGTATTTACAAGATCAATTCTTCACTGAGAAAAAAGGCCGGAAAAATGCTCCTTTCACTAATCAGCTCGGTCAAGAAGCAATCAACAATATTTTATCGCGAGCCATGCGTCAAAGCGACCGTTACCGAACAATGAAAAAAGCAGGACACAGCGAAAAAGATATACAAAAAGCATTTAATACCCTGCAAGACATGACGGTATTTAGCTATAAGGGAGATATAGATACGACCATAACACCGATGGATTCCATTCGATATTATAAACATTTTCTGCGAGTAGGCTTTATGTCGATGGAACCGAAAACAGGTTATGTCAAGGCTTACGTCGGCGGTCCTAATTATACACATTTTCAGTATGATATGGCAATGGTAGGACGCCGTCAGGTAGGATCGACTATTAAGCCCTATTTGTATACACTGGCTATGGAAAACGGATTTTCCCCCTGCGATGAAGCGAGAAACATCGAACAGACTTTGGTGACAGAAACCGGAGAAACCTGGTCTCCAAGAAACACATCAGATAAACGATACGGAGAGATGGTTACGCTGAAATGGGGACTGGCAAACTCGAATAATTGGATTTCAGCCTATCTGATGAGTAAACTTAATCCCTATGCTTTTGTAAGATTGCTCCACAATTTTGGGATCCGCAATCTTGATATACAACCAACGCCCTCGCTATGCCTGGGACCATGTGAGATCTCTGTAGGAGAAATGGTCAGTGCCTATACGGCCTTTGCCAATAAAGGTATTCGCACAGCACCACTCTTTGTGACACGTATTGAGGATAATGACGGCAATGTGTTAGCTGAATTCTCACCGCAAATGCAAGAAGTAATAAGCGAGACAAGCGCCTATAAAATGCTTATCATGCTACGTTCTGTCATTAACGAAGGCACAGGCGTGCGTGTCAGATTCAAGTATGGAATCCAAGCGGATATGGGTGGAAAAACCGGAACAACCAATGATAACTCCGATGGATGGTTCATGGGCTTTACACCTTCGCTCGTTTCCGGAGTCTGGGTCGGTGGAGAAGACCGCGATATCCATTTTGATACTATGTATTACGGTCAAGGTGCTTCTATGGCTCTTCCTGTATGGGCTATATACATGAATAAAGTATTTGCCGATGAACGCTTGGGATATTCTCAAGAAGAAGAGTTTGAAATCCCGGAAGGCTTTGACCCATGTGCCGGACTTGAAGAAAGCAATCTACCCATTACATTGGAAGGAGGGCTCGACAGCTTTTTTGAAGAATAGCCCAATTATGTTCCCTAGCAAGATCTTATGATCAATACCCTCTTTTGTGGAAGAAGATGTTCTCTTTTGCAGGGCGAGATGCCCTGTATTGGCTTATTTCCTACCTGATTGCCGGGACAGATAGGAATTTGGGTCGGGAGAGGTCGCGTGGCGGACGAGTCGGGACACAATTTCGTATGCGCTTAAATAGCTAAAATTTGACAGCGGCTAAGTTTTTTCTCTTGCTAATTATAACCATCTCATCCGTATTGTTATATCTTTGTACGAATTTTATAAGACTTTGAAGAATATGTTTAATAGAAGAAAACATCGGTGGAATATCATAAAAGGGCAAGAGCCTACGGAAATGGATAAGAAAATTCTCTATTACCAGAATAAAGGCCATCTTGTCCCGACACGCAAATTAATCAAAACACCGGAACAAATAGAAGGTATCCGTCAGGCTGGCATTATTAATACTGGTGTACTCGACTTGGTTGCTAATGAGATCCATATCGGTATGACTACGGCCGCGATAGATAGATTGGTGTACGACTATACTGTTGCCCATGGTGGAATTCCTGCTTCTTTGAATTATGAAGGTTTTCCGAAAAGCTGTTGTGTGTCGATCAATGAAGTTGTTTGTCATGGCATTCCGAGTGAAAGGGAAATCTTAAAAGAGGGGGATATTGTCAATGTGGATTGCACGACTATTCTCAATGGTTTTTATGCTGATGCCTCTCGCATGTATATTATGGGACAAACGACTCCGGAGAAAGAAAAATTGGTACGGGTCGCTAAAGAATGTCTGCAGATAGGCATGGAGACAGCGCGGCCATATAGTTTTGTCGGCGATTTGGGCAATGCTATCGAAAAACATGCAACTAAGAACGGCTTTTCTGTCGTAAGAGACTTATGCGGTCATGGGGTAGGCTTGAAATTTCATGAAGAACCGGAGGTATTGCACTATGGTAAAAAAGGGACAGGAATGTTGCTCGTACCGGGAATGGTGTTTACAATCGAGCCGATGATTAATATGGGCACATGGAGAGTTTTTATTGATGCTGATGACAAGTGGACAGTTATAACGGAAGATGAACAACCTTCTGCACAGTGGGAACACACTTTTGTAATGACGGAAGATGGTTTGGAAATTTTGACCTATTGATTTGGTATTAAATCTATTAATATCGTATATTTGCAAATATGAAGATTGGATTCATATGGATATTACAATATTAGGTATAGAATCATCGTGTGATGATACTTCTGCGGCAGTTATCAGAAATGGAGTGCTTCTGTCAAATGTCATAGCGAGTCAGGCCGTACACGAAGCTTATGGTGGTGTCGTGCCTGAACTGGCTTCTCGAGCTCACCAGCAAAATATTGTTCCCGTAGTACACGAAGCGTTAAAACGGGCAGGAATCGTTAAGGATCAACTGAATGCAGTAGCTTTTACTCGTGGTCCTGGTTTAATGGGGTCATTGTTAGTTGGAGTTTCTTTTTCTAAAGGTTTTGCACGTGCACTAGGTATTCCAATGATTGAAGTTAACCATCTGCAAGGTCATGTTTTAGCTCATTTTATTAAAGAAAAAGAAGAGGATAATAACCAGCCTCGGTTTCCGTTTTTGTGCTTATTAGTATCTGGTGGGAATTCTCAGATTATTCTGGTTAAGTCTTATAAAAAGATGGAGGTATTAGGCCAGACTATTGATGACGCAGCTGGAGAAGCTATAGATAAATGCTCTAAAATTATGGGTTTAGGCTATCCTGGTGGTCCGATTATAGACCGTTTAGCACGGCAAGGTAACCCGAAAGCCTATACATTCAGCAAGCCTCATATTCAGGGATATGATTACAGTTTTAGTGGTTTGAAAACATCTTTTTTGTATTCTTTGCGCGATTGGTTGAAAAGTGATCCAAATTTTATAGCGCATCATAAAGAAGATTTGGCAGCATCATTGGAGGCTACGGTTGTTGATATTCTGATGGATAAAGTAAAAAAAGCTGCGAAAGATTTTGGTATAAAAGAAGTGGCTGTGGCTGGTGGAGTCTCGGCAAACAATGGACTTCGTCAGGCTTTTTGTGATTATGCCAATCGATATGGTTGGAAAACCTATATACCAAAATTGGGTTATACAACGGATAATGCTGCTATGATTGCAATGACAGGCTATTTTAAATATTTAGATAATGATTTTTGTTCCATCGATCAACCGGCATATTCGCGGGTAGGTCTTTAAAAAGATATATTATGTCACTAGAAACTAAATTTATAAGTAGAGAAATTAATGATTTGATGTGGAAACAGTCTGCTACACTATCAACAGCAGAAAGTTGTACGGCAGGGAATGTTGCTGCAGCCATAACATCGATTCCGGGCAGTTCGCGATTCTATAAAGGTGGGGTAGTGGGATATTCGAATGAAGTAAAAGAAGCAATGCTTCATGTAAATCATGAAATATTAGAGACTTATGGTTCTGTAAGCGAAGAAACTATAGTCGAAATGATCAAAGGTGTGATGGATATTTTAAAAACCAGTTATGCAGTAGCGACTTCTGGTATAGCAGGTCCTGGAGGTGGAAGTCCTGAAAAACCGGTAGGTACAATATGGGTAGCTGCCGGGAATAAAAATAAAATCGTAACACAAAAATTGGAAGGGGATTACGGACGCGAAATAAATGTAGCACGCGCTACCCAGGCTGCATTATTGCTTTTGCTCTCCCTAATACGTGAAAATGACATAAAAGAAGAATAAAAAAGTCATACTTTTTTATGGAAATACTTGTTTATTAAGAACAAATGTTGTAATTTCGCACGCTGTTTGAGATAAGTAAGAAAAGAAAAACAATAAAAAAGATAGCAATGTCAAAAATTTGTCAAATTACCGGAAAAAAAGCCATGGTTGGCAATAATGTATCACATTCAAAAAGAAGAACGAAGAGAACTTTTGAAGTGAATTTGTTTAGAAAAAAATTCTACTATGTAGAACAGGATTGTTGGATTAGCTTAAGAATCTCGGCTGCAGGTCTTCGTATTATAAACAAGAAAGGTTTGGATGCTGCTTTGACTGAAGCTGTAGCCAAAGGATATTGTGATTGGAAAACTATTAAAGTAATCGCTTAATCAGGGAAGGTTTAGACTTATGGCAAAGAAAGCAAAAGGAAATAGAGTACAAGTTATTCTTGAATGTACAGAACATAAAGCAAGTGGAATGCCGGGTACTTCTCGCTATATCACTACTAAAAACAGAAAAACTCATCCGGGAAGATTGGAACTTAAAAAATACAATCCGATATTAAAACGAGTAACAATACACAAAGAAATTAAATAATTAATCTCATGGCAAAGAAAACTGTAGCAACCCTTCAAACTGGTAAAGAAGGACGTTCTTATACAAAAGTTATCAAAATGGTGAAGTCACCTAAAACGGGTGCTTACGTTTTTGACGAACAAATGGTTCCCAATGAAAAAGTTCAAGATTTCTTTAAAAAGTAATCAGAAAAGACATATTCATAATTTATAAAAGGCTGTATCTTCTCAAAAAGGTATAGCCTTTTTTATGCGAATTATTTATCTTTGTGCTGTGTAACTGAAAAATAGATTATTTATGGGATTTTTTAGCTTCTTTTCAAAAGAAAAGAAAGAGACGTTAGACAAAGGCTTGTCAAAAACCAAAGAGAGTGTGTTTTCTAAAATTGCTCGTGCGGTGGCCGGTAAATCAAAGGTCGACGAGGAGGTACTTGATGATTTGGAAGAAGTATTAGTGACTTCTGATGTAGGAGTGGAAACCACTTTAAAAATAATCCAACGTATAGAAGAAAGAATTGCGCGTGATAAATATGTAACAACAGAAGAACTTAATAAGATATTAAAGGAAGAGATTGCGGCTCTGTTAGCTGAAAATAATGTATCAACAGTATCCAATTTTGATATAGTTACAGATAAGTATCCTTATGTGATTATGGTTGTTGGGGTAAATGGAGTTGGTAAAACAACAACGATTGGTAAACTAGCTTATCAATTTAAGAAAGCTGGGAAATTGGTTTATTTAGGAGCGGCAGATACTTTTAGGGCTGCAGCTGTAGAACAGTTAGATATTTGGGGTGAGAGAGTTAGTGTGCCAGTTGTGAAACAAAAAATGGGTGCAGATCCGGCATCCGTAGCCTTTGACACCCTTAGTTCTGCAATAGCTAACCATGCAGATGTGGTTATTATTGATACGGCAGGACGTTTACACAATAAGGTGGGGCTAATGAATGAATTGACAAAGATAAAAAAAGTAATGAAGAAAATAGCTCCTGATGCTCCCAATGAGGTGTTACTGGTTTTAGATGGTTCTACAGGACAAAATGCCTTCGAGCAAGCAAAACAGTTTACGCTAGCCACAGAGGTAACGGCTTTAGCAATTACAAAGTTAGATGGAACTGCCAAAGGAGGAGTTGTGATTGGAATTTCAGATCAATTTAAGATTCCCGTAAAATATATTGGTCTAGGTGAAGGTATGGAAGATCTTCAGTTATTTAATAAAAAAGAATTTGTTGATGCTTTATTTGGTGATAAATGAATGAAGAAGAATACGGTTGACATTATAACTTTAGGATGCTCGAAGAACCTAGTAGATTCGGAAAAATTATATAGACAATTACAAGCCAACGGTTTTCAAGTAACACATGATTCAGAGAATCCTAAGGGAGAAATGGTTATTGTTAATACGTGTGGCTTTATTGGTGATGCAAAAGAGGAATCAATTGATATGATTCTACAGTTTTGCAAAGCGAAAGAAGAAGGCCGAATACGGAAATTATATGTCATGGGGTGTTTGTCTGAGCGATATTTAAAAGAATTGCAGATAGAAATACCTCAAGTTGATAAATTCTATGGTAAGTTTAATTGGACGGAACTCCTGACAGATTTAAAAAAAACTTATTATACCGAATTGAACCGAGAACGCTGTTTAACTACTCCAAAGCATTATGCCTTTTTGAAAATAGCAGAAGGCTGCGATCGTAAATGTGCATATTGTGCTATTCCTATTATAACAGGGCATTATGTTTCCCGACCAATTGATGAAATTGTTGAAGAAGTGGAGTGGCTAGTGTCACAAGGCGTTCGGGAATTTCAGATCATAGCTCAAGAATTGACATACTATGGCGTAGATTTATATAAAAAACAACAAATTGCAGAATTGATAGCACGGATTTCGGATATAAAAGGAGTGGATTGGATTCGTTTGCATTATGCATATCCGACTCATTTCCCCGAGGATTTACTAAAAGTCATACGAGAACGGGACAATGTTTGTAAATATTTGGATATAGCTTTGCAACATATCAGTACTCCGATATTAGAACATATGCGTCGGCGTATAAATAAGGAAGAAACTTATGAGTTAATTGAAAAACTACGACGTGAAGTTCCGGGTATTTATTTGCGTACAACTTTAATGGTTGGTTTTCCTGGAGAAACAGATGCTGACTTTAAAGAGTTGGTAGACTTTGTTAAAAAGGTACGCTTTGAAAGGATGGGAGCTTTTGCATATTCTGAAGAAGATGGTACTTATGCAGCGTTGCATTACATAGATGATATTCCCAATGAAACAAAGCAACAGCGTTTGAATACACTCATGGCTATTCAAGAAGATATTTCGGCAGAGTTGAATGAATCTAAAATTGGAAAAACTTTTAAGGTGATTATTGACCGTATTGAGGGTAATTATTATGTTGGTCGTACAGAATATGATTCTCCTGAAGTTGATCCGGAAGTACTAATTCCGTGTGAAAATAAAGAGCTTATAATCGGAAATTTCTATCAAGTAGAAATACAATCAACAGACGATTTTGACTTATATGGTTTGGTTATCAGCTAGTTTTACGTATTCGATTGTATGTTTAAGAAAAGCTTTAATATAGATATTACTCTTTTTAAAGCATCTTTGTATTTAGCTGTATCATATTAAATACTTATAAAATATCGATCATAGAATATCTTTTAGTAAAAATTGACTGTTCATGTTAATCAGATAGGTTATTTTTGGAAAACGAAAAATAAATACTATATTAAGAAATATCATAAAGAAGTATTTAGCATATTAAATAAGTAAATTTATTAAAATTATGGCTGAAGCAATTGACATTCGTGAATTGAACGAACGGATTGAGAAACAAAGTACATTTGTTACAAACTTGGTAACTGGAATGGATCAAGTCATTGTAGGACAGAGACATCTGATAGAATCGTTATTGATAGGGCTATTATCTGATGGACATGTTTTGCTAGAAGGTGTTCCTGGATTGGCAAAAACTTTGGCAATAAAAACGTTGGCATCATTGATCGATGCACAATATAGTCGTATCCAATTTACTCCAGATTTATTACCGGCAGATGTGATGGGAACTATGATATATAGCCAAAAAGAAGAAAATTTCATAGCCAATAAAGGGCCAATTTTTGCTAACTTTGTTTTGGCTGATGAAATAAATCGTGCTCCTGCAAAAGTTCAAAGTGCATTACTGGAAGCAATGCAGGAACGTCAGATAACTTTGAGCAAAGAAACATTTAAATTGCCAGAACCTTTTTTGGTAATGGCGACTCAGAATCCTATAGAACAAGAAGGAACTTATCCTTTGCCTGAAGCACAAGTTGATCGTTTTATGCTGAAAGTCGTGATTGATTACCCTAAATTGGAAGAAGAAAAGAAAATCATTCGCCAAAACATTTCAGGAGAAAAAGTTACGATTCGTCCGATATTGCAGAAAAAAGATATCATGGAAGCTCGTAAAATCGTAAATCAAGTTTATTTAGACGAAAAGATTGAACAATATATTGCAGATATCGTTTTTGCAACACGCTATCCAGAAAAATATGATTTGAAGGAGTTGAAAGATTTTATTGATTTTGGCGGTTCTCCCCGTGCTTCTATTAATCTAGCTTTAGCTGCTCGAGCTTATGCCTTTATCAAACATAGAGGATATGTAATTCCTGAAGATATTCGTGCCGTAGCCCATGATGTCTTGCGCCATCGTATTGGATTAACTTATGAAGCAGAGGCTAGTAATGTTACTTCTGATGAAATAGTAAGTAAAATATTGAATAGGGTAGAAGTGCCTTAATATGGAAACAAACGAACTTTTAAAACGGGTTCGCCAAATTGAAATAAAAACTCGCGGACTTTCAAATAACATATTTGCCGGCCAATATCATTCGGCTTTTAAAGGACGTGGTATGGCTTTTTCTGAAGTTCGTGAATATCAATATGGTGACGATATACGTGATATAGATTGGAATGTAACCGCTCGTTTTCATAAACCTTATATAAAGGTATTTGAAGAAGAACGTGAACTGACCGTGATGTTACTAGTTGATGTCTCAGGTAGTTTAGATTTCGGTACAATTAAGCAAATGAAGCGAGAAATGATGACAGAAATTGCTGCAACATTGGCGTTTTCTGCAATCCAAAACAATGATAAAATTGGAGTTATATTCTTCTCTGATCATATAGAAAAATTTATACCACCCAAAAAAGGGCGTAAACATATCTTATACATTATTCGTGAATTAATAAATTTACACCCAGAAAGTAAACGAACAAACGTAAAAGAGGCGATAGAATATCTTACCAATGTCATAAAAAAGCGTTGTACGGCTTTTATTCTGAGTGATTTTATTACTCAAGAAGATTTTAGTAATGCATTGATGATTGCCAATAGGAAGCATGATATTGCCGCTATTCAGGTTTACGATCGTAGAATTGAAGATTTACCGGATGTAGGACTAATAAAAGTTCATGATGCAGAAACTGGTCATATGCAATACATTGACACATCTTCTAAATCTTTACGAAAGACACATCATGATTGGTGGATTAATAAACAGACCGCTTTGTACAACACTTTTACAAAAAGTAGTGTAGACTCGGTATCTATTCGTACAGATCAAGATTATGTAAAGTTGTTATTAAACTTGTTTGCAAAACGAAGTTGATTATGAAGAACTTTATATTACAGCATATAATTTACTTGAAGAAACTATGGATAATGCTATTGTGGATGATTATTTTTTCAATACCATCAGTAGCACAAACCGTAACAGTGGACATTTCTATAGATTCTTTGCAATTACTGATAGGCGAACAAACTAAAGTAAAACTAGAAATAAGTTTTGACGCAGATCAGCAAATGATCTTACCTGTGATACGAGATACGTTGGTTAGAGGTATTGAAGTCTTGGACATTACTAAACCAGATACTCAATATTTGAATAATAATCAACGCATGTTGGTTAGTCAAGAATATACAATAACCTCTTTTGATTCTGCATTTTATTATATTCCTCCTTTTAAAGTAATGGTTAATAACCAATTGTATGAGTCAAAAAGTTTAGCATTGAACGTGCTTTCCATGCCGGTAGATGTTGATCATCCAGATCAGTTTTTTGGGCCAAAAGACATAATGGAACCGTCATTCTCATGGGATGATTGGTCGTTAATCGTATGGTTATCATTGTTGGTTGTATTGTTGACGATAGTGGTTACATATTTGATTTTACGATACAAAGATAATAAGCCAATAATCCGTATCGTAAAAGTTGAACCCAAGTTACCGCCGCATCAACAAGCAATGAAAGAAATAGAGGCTATCAAGGCAAATAAGACTATCCGGCAAAACGATCCTAAAGCGTATTATACACAATTGACAGATACTATTCGTTCTTATATTAGAGATCGATTTGGTTTTAATGCGTTGGAAATGACTTCTACGGAAATCATCGATCGACTATTACAAGAGAAAGATTTGGTTCTTATCAATGAATTAAAAGAATTATTTGGAACAGCAGACTTGGTTAAGTTTGCTAAACATAGTCCATTGCTAAACGAAAATGATATGAACTTAGTCAATGCTATTGATTTTATAAACCAAACGAAAATAGAGCAAGATCCGAATGCTATACAAGCTCCTAAAAAAGTGACTATAGAAGAAAAACGTTCACGTCGAACGAAAATTTTGTTAATGATATCTATTATTTTATTAGGCGGAATCGCTATTGTTTTGTTAGCATCAATAGTACACGACATTTATAATTTATGTTTTTAAGTTAAAGGAAAGATGGTTTTTGCTAATATAGAATATTTATTTTTATTATTATTGCTGATACCTTATATTGTATGGTATATTTTGCATAAAGGTAAAAATTCTCCGTCTCTTCAGGTTTCGGACACACACATGTATATATCAGCTCCTAAAAGCTATAAGATATATTTATTACATGTTCCATTTATTCTTCGTTTAGTTGCATTGACAATGGTAATTATTATACTAGCTCGTCCACAGAAAACAGATAATTGGCAAAACACTGAAGTTGAAGGTATTGATATCATGTTGGCAGTGGATGTTTCTACAAGTATGTTAGCTGAAGACTTAAAACCAAACAGATTGGAAGCTGCTAAAGAAGTTGCTGCAGAATTTATTAATGGACGTCCGAATGATAATATAGGGTTAACTATTTTTGCAGGAGAAAGTTTTACGCAATGTCCTTTAACCATAGATCATACAGTATTGCTTAATCTATTTCAGAATGTAAAATGCGATATTGCTCAACGTGGATTAATAGCCGACGGAACGGCAATAGGAATGGGTATTGCTAATGCAGCATCCAGACTAAAAGACAGTAAAGCGAAATCTAAAGTGATCATTTTGTTAACAGACGGAACAAATAATAGCGGAGATATATCACCTTTGACAGCAGCTGAAATCACAAAAAGTTTTGGTATACGTGTATATACTATTGGTGTCGGTACAAATGGAACAGCTCCATATCCGGTACCCACATATGCAGGAGTTCGTTACATGCAGATCCCTGTAGAAATTGATGAAACAACACTAATGCAAATTGCAAATACAACAGATGGTATCTATTATCGTGCAAATAGTAATACAAAACTCCAAGAGGTTTATAAAGAAATCGACAAATTGGAAAAGACAAAATTAAATGTAAAAGAATATAGTAAATATGAAGAGTCTTACCAGATATTTGCTTGGATATTATTGTTATGTGTATTTTTGGAGCTATTGCTTCGTTATTCTCTATTAAAACAAATTCCTTAATATTGGAGATTTAACTATGTTTCGCTTTGCAGAACCTAACTATTTATACTTACTTGTAATCTTAGCGCTTATATTAGTCGTTTATTTATATTCTAATTATAGACGTAAAAAAAGAATTAGCAAATATGGTGATTCCGAATTATTAAAACAATTAATGCCGGAAGTATCCCATTTCCGTCCAGTTCTTAAGTTCTGGATAATGTGGATAGCTTTGGGATTAATTATTCTTGCATTGGCACGTCCACAATTTGGTACGAAGGTAGAAACTGTAAAACGGAGTGGCATTGAGATTGTTGTAGCTATGGATATTTCAAACTCAATGTTAGCAAAAGATGTGATTCCAAGTCGTTTGGAAAAAGCTAAAACTTTGGTATCCCGTCTGGTTGATGGCTTTTCAGATGATAAAGTTGGCATGATTGTTTTTGCAGGTAATGCATTTACCCAACTTCCTATTACGAGTGATTACATTTCTGCCAAGATGTTTTTAGAGACTATTTCTCCGTCTTTGATAAGTAGTCAAGGTACTAATATAGGTGAAGCCATACGTTTAGGTCTGAAAAGTTTTACTCCACAAGAAGATGTAGGACGTGCAATTGTCGTTATAACTGATGGAGAAAATCATGAAGGTGGGGCTATAGAAGCAGCGAAAGAAGCCGCTGAGAAGGGAGTTAAAATTTACGTACTGGGTATAGGTTCACCTGATGGCGCACCAATACCAATCGAAGGAACAAATGAATATCAGAAAGATAAGAATGGAAATATAGTAGTTACTCATTTGAATGAATCTATGTGTAAAGATATAGCACAAGCTGGAAACGGAGGATATATCCCTGTAGATAATTCAAATTCTGCTCAAAGTTTATTACAAAAAGAACTAGAGAAGTTAACAAAGGCAGACATGGAGAGTACTGTATATTCGAGTTTTAACGAACAATTCCCTGCATTGGCATGGTGTATCTTTGTTTTAATATTTATAGAATTGCTGATTATGGATAAAAAGAATCCATTATTTAAAGGCATAAAACTATTCCGTTAAAGAAAATTGTTGCATATGAAATATATAAGCTTTTTAATTAGTTTGATGATGATTTCGCTATCTTGTGTAGCTCAGGAAAATGGACGGAAGCATTTACGAATGGGTAATAAATTTTACAATGACAGTTCGTATATAAAAGCTGAGATTGAGTATCGTAAAGCGATAGAATCTGATTTATCTTCAACTGAAGCTATATATAATCTTGGAAATGCTTTGTTGATGCAACAAAAAGGACAAGACGCAATGAAGCAATATGAAATAGCATCGAAAATTGAAACTAATAAAACGAAGTTGGCAAGGATTTATCACAATGCTGGAGTTATATTACAAGCTTCAAAACAATATGAACAGTGTATAGAAGCATATAAACAATCTTTGCGTAATAACCCAACAGACCACGAAACGCGCTATAACTTAGCGTTAGCACAGAAGATGTTAAAAGAACAGCAACAACAGAATCAAGATAATAATCAAGACAACAATCAAGAAGATCAACAGCAACAGCAAGAGCAAGAACAGCAGCAACAACAGAATCAAGATAATAATCAAAACGACAATCAAGAAGATCAACAGCAACAACAAGTCGAGAATCAAATGTCTAAAGAAAATGCAGAACAATTATTGAACGCAGTGATGCAAGATGAGAAAAATGTTCAAGAAAAAGTAAAGAAACAGCTTCAAATGCAAGGAAAAAAATACGAAAAAGATTGGTAATGCTATTAATAAAGTATGAATATGAGGAAGTTAGTATTTATAATATTAATTTGTATAACAAGATTGGTTGCGTATGCAGACGAAATCCAATTTACAGCTTCAGCTCCTGATGTTGTTGTGAATGGTGAACAATTCAGATTGACTTTCGTTATTAATTCTACAGACGTAAAAGATTTTCGTGCTCCATCTATTACAGATTTTGACGTATTAATGGGACCAACTCGTTCGCAACAGACAAGTGTTCAAGTTATTAACGGAAGAAATATTTCAAATTCGAGTACTGTAACGTATACTTATATTTTATCGGCAATCAAGGAAGGAGAATTTACGATTTCGGGTGCAACAATCAAGGTAGATAACGAACAGTATACTTCAAATTCTGTAACTATTAAGGTGTTGCCACCAGATCAAAATAGTGGAGGTAATAATCAGACAGGAGCAAATGTCGCTAATAGCAGTAGCACGTCAGGTAACATATCAAATAATGATTTGTTTATTGTTGCATCAGTCAACAAGACAAAAGTGTATGAACAAGAAGCTATTTTGCTGACATACAAGGTATATACTACTTTAAATCTAGTTGGCCTTCAAGGTAAAATGCCAGATTTAAAAGGTTTTCATACGCAAGAAGTTTCTTTACCTCGTAATAAAACATTTTCATTAGAACATTATAAAGGACGTAACTATAAAACACTTGTATGGAGTCAATATGTGTTATTCCCACAACAAACAGGTGAACTTGAAATCCCTTCTATAACGTTTGAAGGTGTTATAGCTCAGGAAATACAGATTAACAATCCTTTTGATTTCTTTAATGGTGGATCTAACTATACTGAAGTTCGGCGCAAAATTACGGCTCCTAAAGTATCTGTGAATGTTTTACCTTTACCCGATAATAAACCGGCATCATATACAGGTACTGTTGGAGATTTTTCTTTGAGTTCTTCTATCAATACACAAGAACTTAAAACGGGAGAAGCCGTTACCCTGAGATTAGTTGTATCTGGCGTTGGAAATATGAAATTAATTTCTACACCAGATGTTAAGTTCCCTCATGACTTTGAAGTTTATGATCCTAAGGTTGATGATCAGTTCTCTTTAACAAACAATGGATTATCAGGTAATAAGATTTTTGAATATCTGGCAATTCCGCGTCATCCTGGCACGTATAAAATTCCCGCAGTAGAGCTTACTTATTTTGATTTGAAAACAAAGAGTTATAAAACTCTGCGAACAGAAGAGTACGAACTTAATGTAACAAAAGGGGAAGGTGATGCAACTCAAATGATTACAAATTTTACATCTCAAGAGGATGTAAAGATTTTAGGTAAAGACATTTTATATATAAAACTTGGTGAGACAACATTGCACAAATCCGGAGAATTCTTCTGTGGTTCATTAGAATACTATTGTTGGTATATTATATCGTTTATATTATTTGTGATTGTCATCATTATTGGACGAAAGCATGCAGTCGAGAATGCAAATATTGTCAAGATGCGCACGAAGAAAGCTAACAAACTGGTTACCAAACGTATGAAGAAAGCTTTCCAGCTTTTATCAGCAAATCGAAAAGAAGAATTTTATGATGAAGTCTTAAAAGCGATGTGGGGATATGTTAGTGATAAACTGAATATACCGGTTTCTCGTTTGACAAAAGATAATGTAGAAAATGAGCTTATCCATTATGGTATTTCTTCCGATGTAATACAAGCGTTTATGAATTCACTAAACGAATGTGAGTTCGCACGTTATGCTCCGAGAAATGAGAATGAAGCTATGGATAAGGTATATGCATCTGCGATTGATGTAATTGGTAAAATAGAGGATAATATAAAACAGTTAAAATCAAAAAAAGTATGAAAAGTAAAATCATATATATAATATTAATTTTGTTCTGTTTGAGCTTCTATAAATTAGAAGCACAAAATGTTGATTCCATATCTGTTAGCCAGCAAGTTGTAACTAAAATGGCAGCAGACAGCTTTTATATTAAAGAAGATTATGCATCGGCAATCAATATATATGAAACCATTCTGTCAACAAAAGGAGAATCAGCAGATATATATTATAATTTGGGGAACTGTTATTATAAATCTGGGAATATCGCCAAATCTATATTAAATTATGAACGTGCTTACTTATTAGCTCCTGGCGATAATGCTATACGTTTCAATCTGGAAATGGCAAGAAATAAAACAGTAGATAAGATCAATACTGTAGATGATTTCTTTTTAATTAGTTGGATAAATTCTATACGCAACATGTTCAGTACTGACAGCTGGGCTGGGGGAGCAGTGGCTTTATTTTTGCTGACATTAATCTTTTTCCTAGTATATATATTTAGCAAGCTATTGCTATGGAAGAAGATTGGTTTTATCGGTGCACTTGTGTTACTTCTTTGTTCTATACTTGCTAATATATTTGCTTTTCAGCAGAAAAATAAATTACTAAATAGACAATATGCTATTATTATGACACCAAGTGTTACAGCGAAGAGTACACCTGATGAGGGAGGAACTGATCTCTTTATTCTGCATGAAGGGCATAAAGTACAACTCAAAGATCAAACAATGAAAGAGTGGTATGAAATTCAATTAGAAGATGGAAATATTGGGTGGATTCCCAAAGAGGCTATTGAAATTATCTAGAAGTTTATATGCATTATTGGATAGAGCTATATAATACATACTATGGAGATGATTCTATAATTTCTCAAGGTTTTGATAATCTAGCTACATGTTTCTACCTCTTAATACCACTATGTATTGTATGGCTCTATATAATCGTTCATAATAACCATAAAAGAAATATCTGCTTTCTTTTGGGATTAATGGCTTTATTGGTTTTGCTTAATAAGGGGCTATCTGTTATTTTTCCTCATTATTCCTTAGAAAAGGGAATTATCTTTTCATACATAGTGTTCTTTTTATATTTAATTCGGAGCTTTTCGTTATTTATATGCGTAATGATCATTACTGTGCTATATGGTTGGGGAAATATACTTCATTTTTTATCTCAATGGCAGAAACATCTATTATATTTCATTCCCATAGTCATTGGTTATATTTTATATCACTTTGTACAGAGATATCTAAAGTCAAAAAAGAACAATTTATCTAATAAATATACAGTTGGTGGATATTATATCCCAGATATTTCCTTACTTATCTTCACATTAATTGCTACAGCTTTTGCTTTTCTATTTTACATGATATTTCTTATGTTCACTTGAGATTTTATAGAAAGACTTGATAAAGGGTTGCCTTATTAACTTATTTGTAAAAAAATAAGACGAAAGGCTTTCTTTTTTAAATAATTTGCTAACTTTGTGACTTACAATGAGGTGGAAATATTTAATTCTGTTTTATTGTAAAATATAAAAAACTTTAAAATATTAATTTTTTTTATGCCATGAATAGGACTATAACATTTAATGAACTTCGGAGAATTAAAGATTCATTACCTAATGGAAGTATGCATAGAATTGCCGACGAATTAAATATGAGTGTAGATACAGTGCGTAATTTTTTTGGTGGCCAGAACTTTAAAGCTGGAGAAAGTGTCGGTATTCATATAGAATCCGGTCCAGATGGTGGACTTGTGCAATTAGATGATACTGCTGTTCTCGAAAAAGCACTCCAAATTCTTCAAGAACAAAAGCAGAAGAAGGATATTTAGAAAATTTATATGATTGCCAACTAATTCAGCGAGTTAGTTGGCTTTTTTCATTTGCGGAAAACAGTCCTGATGGTTCTGAATTCCTATATCTATTAAACATAATCCTGATTATGTTAATAGTTAGTAATAGTATGTAAAGTAAAATATGCTAGCTATTATTGTTGCTATTATAGCCATGATTAAGAGGTAGGTTTTGATTAATTTTATACGTATTTTTAGTTCGTATTTTGTTATTTCTTTGTAAGCCTCTACCATTTTGTCGTATTCGTCTTTGTCTGTTTTCATTGTGTTTTTGTGGATGTAAATTTTATTTTTTAATTATGCCTAAGATTATTTCACTTTAATATCTGATATTCAATTCTTGCAATATTTGATGCATTTTCTCGTATGTTGTTATACGTGTAGGAATTAAAGGCAATCTTAATTTATTCTCAATGAAACCCATAGCATGAAGCATTGCTTTTACTCCAGCCGGATTACCATCAACAAATAGTAAGTTAAACAGTTCGGTAAATTTATGATGTATAACAAGTGCATTAGCATAATCTCCTTGTAAGGCCAGTCGTGTCATGCGACTGAATTCTCGTGGAAAAGCATTCCCTATCACAGAGATAACCCCAACAGCTCCTAAGGTAATGAGCGGAAAAGTGATTCCGTCATCTCCCGAAATAACGTCAAAGTTATCCGGTTTATTTTTGATAATGTCATCCATTTGAGTGATATTTCCTGAAGCTTCTTTGATAGCAATTATATTCGGAAAATCGCGTGCAATGCGTAAGGTAGTTTCTGCAGTCATATTCACTCCAGTACGTCCCGGAACATTATATAATACAATAGGCAGATCCGTAGAGTTGGCAATAGCCTTATAATGCTGGTATATCCCCTCTTGAGATGGCTTATTATAATATGGTACAACAGACAGAATAGCGTCTACTCCTTTCCAATCATCTTGCTTGAGTGAGTTTACAATCGCTTGAGTGTTATTGCCTCCGCATCCCAATAAGATAGGAACACGACCGTTTACTCGCTCAATTACCATTGACTTAATTTTGTTTTTTTCTGCAGTTGTCAGTGTCGGTGTTTCTGCAGTAGTTCCTAATACACATAAAAAATCGGTTCCATTAAGAAGCAGATGATCTACTAAACGCATCAAAGCAGGATAATCTACACTATCATCTTTTTTAAAAGGAGTAATTAAAGCTACTCCCATCCCTCTGAACTGTCGGTGTATCATAAATTTCTTATAAGTCGTTATTTTTTAAAGTCACAAAAATACTAATATTTTGCTTATGTATTTAACTCTATGAGTCTTAAAAAATCATCTTCATTGACAATTTTTATATCCAGCTTCTTTGCTTTTTCCAATTTGCTAGGTCCCATATTTTCGCCGGCCAGTATGAAAGAAGTCTTTGATGAAATGCTACCTATATTCTTTCCACCATGCTTTTCTATCAAGGCCTTATATTCATCGCGAGAATGATGTGTAAAGACTCCGCTGATAACGATGGATTGGCCTTTCAACTTGTCACTCTGTACTTGTATTGACGCTTCTGACAAACTCATTTGAAGTCCGATCTCTTTCAAGCGTGTTATGAGTTCCAGATTGTAGGGTTTCTCAAAATACGTTCGGACACTCATGGCTATTTTTTCGCCAATCTCGTCTACTTTTATTAGGTCGTCCAACGAAGCATTTGCTAAAGTATCTATGTTTTTAAATGCATAAGCTAGCTTTTTGGCAACCGTCTCTCCTACGAACCGAATGCCAAGAGCAAAAAGCACGCGCTCAAAAGGAATCTCTCGTGAAGCAGCTATACCTTTGACTATATTCTCAGCCGACCGTTTGCCCATACGCTCCAACAAAGCAATGTCAGTAGCTTTCAGACTGTATAAATCAGCCACATTGCGAATCCAGCCTCGTTGATAGAACATATCAACCGTCTCAGGACCAATACTTTCTATATTCATGGCACGTCGACTGATAAAATGCTCTATACGCCCTTTAATTTGAGGCGGACAAGTATGCTCATTCGGACAATAGTGAGCTGCCTCTCCTTGATATCGGATAAGCGGAGTCTGACATTCAGGGCAATGCGTAATAAATTCCACTTTCTCGCTGCCTGGTAGACGTGAATTGAGATCTACCTCCGTGATTTTAGGAATAATCTCACCTCCTTTTTCCACATAAACCAAGTCTCCGATATG
Organism: uncultured Bacteroides sp.; assembly: GCA_964514145.1. Lineage (GTDB taxonomy): Bacteria > Bacteroidota > Bacteroidia > Bacteroidales > Bacteroidaceae > Phocaeicola_A. The sequence goes on along the minus strand of CAZEPM010000015.1, from coordinate 2,201 downwards.
TAAATCCAGCTTTGCTATGATATCCGCATTATGAAGAGAAGCACGACTGACAACCGTCCCGGACAACTGCACCGGATCCAGATTGGCTACCGGCGTAATAACTCCTGTGCGTCCTACCTGATAAATCACCGTGTTCAAACGTGTCAGAGCCCGTTCAGCCTGAAATTTGTAAGCAATTGCCCACCTAGGTGACTTTGCTGTATAGCCCAAATTTCGCTGCTGGCGTAGACTGTTGACTTTCAATACAATACCATCTGTAGCTACCGGTAGATTCTTTCGTTCCGTATCCCAATAATGAATGTAGTCATAGATCTCCTCCAGCGACCGGCACTTACGCATCTTGTCAGAGGTTTTAAAGCCCCACTGTGCCGCCAATTGCAGATTTTCAAAGTGTCCATCGCAAGGTAACTCCTCTCCTAACATGTAATATAAATATGCATCCAACCGACGCGAAGCGACAACGGTGGAGTTCTGCAATTTCAGTGTACCCGAAGCCGCGTTGCGCGGATTAGCAAACAGAGGTTCCTCTCGTGCTTCTCGTTCGCGATTGAGCGACTCAAACACATCCCATGGCATCAGAATCTCACCACGCATCTCAAACACCGTCGGATATCCCTTGCCATGCAAAACCAACGGAATTGTACGAATTGTTTTCACATTATCTGTCACATCATCACCTTTTTCGCCATCTCCTCGCGTAACTGCCTGTACCAAACGTCCGTTCTCATACGTAAGTGATATCGAAGTCCCGTCATACTTTAACTCACAACAAATTTCAAACGACTCTCCTTCAAGACCTTTGCGTACACGCTCGTAGAACTCTTTCACCTCACCTTCCGAATACGTATTGGCTAGCGAAAGCATCGGATACTTATGAGGTACTTGCCTGAAATTCTTGTTCAAATCGCTTCCCACACGCATCGTAGGAGAATTTTCGTCAGCCATCTCCGGATGGAGTGCTTCAAGCTCTTGCAATTCATGCATCAGAGAATCAAACTCCCTGTCAGAAATTACAGGAGCATTGAGCATATAATAATTGTAGTTATGTCGGTGCAATTCTTCGCGCAATTGCAAGATTCGTTCTTGTTCAGTCATTCTTATGGAAACTTTTAATTAGATTTACACAAATGTACATCATTCCACCGGTATAAAGGCCATTAGACAAGCATTTTTTACTGCTCCCCTATTGCTTTTTTGTATTTTTGCAAACCATGTTTCTTTAAAAATGAAATTGATGAGAATAGATATTATAACAGTACTTCCAGAGATGATTGAGAGTTTCTTTAACTGCTCCATCATGGCACGCGCCCAAAAAAAAGGACTGGCAGAAATCCATATTCACAATCTGCGGGATTATACGCGTGACAAACATAAACGTGTCGACGACTATCCTTATGGTGGATGTGCCGGCATGGTGATGCAAATCGAACCGATAGACCGCTGCATTGCCGCGCTGAAAGCCGAACGCACGTATGATGAAGTCATCTTCACGACACCCGACGGCGAACAATTTACGCAGCATATGGCTAACGATCTCTCGCTAAAGGAAAACCTGATTATCTTGTGCGGACACTTTAAAGGCATCGACTATCGCATTCGTGAGCATCTGATAACGAAAGAAATCAGTATCGGTGACTATGTGCTGACAGGAGGTGAACTGGCAGCCGCTGTAATGACCGATGCGATTGTACGCATCATTCCCGGCGTCATTTCCGACGAACAGTCAGCATTGTCCGATTCTTTCCAAGACAATCTCCTGGCACCTCCCGTATATACGCGACCTGCCGAATATAAGGGCTGGCGTGTGCCGGATGTGCTACTTTCCGGTCACGAACGTAACATCCGCGACTGGGAACTTCAACAATCTTTCGACCGCACCAAACGTTTGAGGCCTGATTTGCTTGCTGACCACGAATCCTCAGAATCATAACCACATGTTGTCATCATCGCAACAACACCGTGCCGATCAAAATAGTCATGGTCGGGAATTGTAAGATTATCCAGAAATTCCCTATTTTTGTAACTGGATAGGGATAACTCTCTCCAAGACATACTGAAAATAAACAAGGGAGCGTTATGTCTTCAATCTGCGTGTATAAATAAAGCCTAAGAAACTTCAATCACGTTGAACAGGAGAAGATATGACGGTTTCCACGCATCTGCGTGGGACTGTTATTTCCACATCTGTTCATAAAGGTTTT
>CAZEPM010000014.1:0-25543 GCA_964514145.1 uncultured Bacteroides sp. | reverse complement strand
TTTTTAAGGCCTGCTCCGAATTTAGCTCTCGTAAAGTTTGTCTGCTATGGAAATTTTTATATTTTTGCTTTCTCTAATAATTTATTAACAGGAGATCATCTATTATGCACGTATTCTATGCGCCGGATATTGCTGTGAAACAAGAGTTGCCTGAGGAGGAGGCTATGCATTGTTTGCGTGTGTTGCGTCTTTCGCAGGGCGATGAAATCATGTTGACAGACGGTGCCGGTTATTTTTATAAGGCGGTGATCGTTGCTTCATCGGGCAGGCGTTGTGTCTTTGCCGTTCGGGAGAAGACGTTTCAGTCGCCTTTGTGGAGGGGTCATCTGCATGTGGCGATGGCTCCTACCAAGAGCATGGATCGCATCGAGTGGTTTGCGGAGAAGGCAACGGAGATAGGTGTGGATGAACTGACGTTCGTGGATACGCGTTTCTCTGAGCGGAAGGTGGTAAGGACGGATCGTATAGAGAAGATTGTGGTGTCCGCAGTGAAGCAATCTTTGAAAGCGCGTAAGCCTCGGGTTAACGGGATGATTGCCTTCGACAGATTTGTAGGGAGGGCGTTTCAGGGTCAGAAGTTCATTGCGTATTGTGGTGAAGGAGAGAAGCCTCATTTGAAGGATTTGTTGAATCGTGAAGGGGATGCCTTGGTTTTGATAGGCCCGGAAGGAGATTTCAGTCCGGAGGAAGTGGGGCTGGCCATTGCTAATGATTTCCGGCCGGTGAGCTTGGGCGAATCACGTTTGCGTACGGAGACGGCAGCATTAGTAGCTTGTCATATAATGAATCTATATCATCAATCTTAAAATTTCGAGAATGCCATGAGAGTTAGAATGAGTGTGCTGAACTGTTTGTTTGTAGTGATAGGAGTGGTTGTGTCAGCCTCGTGCCGAAGTGACAAAGACTACCGGACGTATATTCCCTCTGATGTTAAAACCCTCATTTCCGTAGATTGTCGTTCGCTTGCAGAGAAGGCTGAGCTGACAGATCCCGCAGTGCGACAGACGTATAAGGATTTTTTGCAGTCGTCTATGCCGGAAGATGATTATCGTTTCATAGAAGAATTTCTGGACAATCCCCTGAAAAGCGGATTAGCCTTGGATTGTCCGTTGTATATGTTTACCACTTCCCGCAATGAGAGAGCCATACTCGTGAAAGTCGGAAGTCGGAGAGATGTGAGAAACTTATTAAAGGATTTGGGGAAGTCTTATGCCTTATGGACGTTGGATGAGGAGGATGGGTTCGATTATGCAGCTACCGAAGCATATAGCATCGTGTTTAATTCGGAGGCACTAATCATCTTGTTTAATAATCAGGGAAAGACAAAAGACAACATCCGGATGAGGGCCATGAACTGGCTGAGGCTGGAGGCTGGGAATAGTTTTATATCCAACAAAGACTTTGCTGTGATAGAAAAGGAGCGGGGAGATGTGACCGGATGGGTCAGTCTGGACATCGTGCCCGATCAATATAAGGAAACGATTCAATTGAGTATGCCGCGTGATGTCAATCTGGAAGACCTGCATTATATGGCCGTCATGAATTTTGAGCAAGGCCGGATATCGTTGCAAGCAAACATATTGCCCACTACAGAGGCAGCTGCCCAGCTCTACGAACAACAATCATTGGTGATGCAACCGATTCAGGGACAGTTCTTACCCGACGCTTCGACCAATCCTTGTTTTTGGATGGGTATTTCTGCTGACGGACAAAGACTCTATGAGTTGTTGGTTTTAAATACGAATCTTTCTCAGCTATTGGAAAGTATATCCTTTGGTTTCGACATTCAGAAACTGATAAGCTCCATACAGGGCGATATGGCGGTGTGGATGCCAACCTCAGAAAAAGAGCAAATTGTTATACAGGCATATTTAAAGGATAAGTCCATCATAGACAACGAACATATGGATCGGTGGGTGCAGTTGTTTGCTTTGTTGGGAATTGATATATGGAAAGACAGCCCGTATGCCTATTGCATGAAGCAAAGTGACGGATCGTTGGTCTGGATAGGTGTCGACAAGGATAATAAGTTCTATTATACATCCTCGCGCGATTGCCTGAAACCGGCAGAAAACAGATTGGCGTGGGCTGATGAGGCTGAAGGAAAACTCTTTTATCTGCGCGTGGACATAAAGGCTCTCCTGAATCAGACCGGAACTTCCTCGCGTCATCAGTCATCGGCAAGTTGGGAGTCGCTGTGTGAAAACTTGGTCGTCGAAATGGTCGACAATAAGCAGCTGAAAGCAGAGATCAGTATGACAGATCCGGACGAAAACAGTTTCAAGCAGATAATGACGTTGATGCCCATGATCAATGGAAAAGATTGAGTTACTCCATACCTTACCGCAAATCTTTAAGGAAAACGACCGGATAGAATCCGAAATCTGGCATCGGGAAATCATCTTGAACAAAGGGAACACCTATCTGATTGAGGCCGCTTCGGGTACAGGAAAAACATCCTTGTTTAGTTATGTTTACGGCTGTCGTGAAGATTATGAAGGGATCATTTGTTTCGATGGAACGAATATTCGTAACTTTGCAGCCAAAGAATGGATGTCGTTGCGTCGTTGTTCGTTGAGCATGTTATTCCAAGAATTGAGATTGTTTCCGGAGCTTTCTGCGAAAGAAAACACGTTGCTGAAGAATCGTCTCACCGGATATAAGCCATGGAAAGAGATTGAGAGCTGGTTCGAGTGCTTGGGAATCGCAGATAAAATCAATACGCCGGTGGGTTGCATGTCGCTCGGACAGCAACAGCGGGTCGCGTTTATACGTGCCTTGTGCCAGCCTTTTGATTTCCTTCTGCTCGACGAGCCGGTCAGCCATGTCGACGAAGCCAATGCTCGGATAATGGCTGAGTTGCTGACAAACGAACTCACTCATCGCGGAGCAGGCGTCCTCGTCACATCTATCGGAAAACATTTGCCATTGTCATACTCATTGGTTTATAAGTTATGAAGCTGTTATGGAAACTCTTGCGCCAGCATCTGAGTGTGTTGCAATTAGGCGGTTTTGCTTTGGCCAATCTGGTGGGAATGGTGATCATCTTACTCAGCATCCAGTTTTATAACGACATACTTCCCCTCTTTCAAGGCAACGACACCTTCCTGAAGAAAGAATACCTCATTCTCTCAAAGCCCGTCAGTACGATGGGAATCATACTCGGAAATAAGGGAACCTTTTCCGCAAAAGAGATAGAAGACATCCGTCGTCAGCCATTCGCCCAAAGCGTGGGAATCTTCCAATCGTCGCAATTCAAGGTGTCAGCTTCGCTAAGTATGCAAAACACAGGGATAAACGTTGGCACCGAGATGTTCTTCGAGTCCGTACCGGATCGCTATATCGATGTCACTTCCGATCGTTGGCAATATGTGTCGGGCAGCCGTTCGATTCCCATTATTATTCCACGCAACTATCTGAACCTCTACAACTTCGGGTTCGCGCAAAGTCGAAGCCTGCCTAAGATCTCCGAAGGATTGCTGTCGATGATACGGCTTCGCATCAGACTGAGCGGTAACGGGCGGACAGAAGATTTCGACGGACAAATCATCGGGTTCTCCGATCGGCTCAACACCATTCTCGTGCCTCAAACATTCCTGACCTGGGCAAACACACGATTCGCTGCAAGCAAGCAGGCAGATCCCTCCCGACTGATTGTGGAAGTCGCCAACCCCGCCGACGGGCAACTGGCAAAATACATACAAGAGCAATGTTATGAAGTCGAAGGCAATCAGCTCGATGCTGGCAAAACCACATGGTTTCTGCGTATATTCGTAGGCATAGTCGCCGCTATTGGGCTTGTAATCACCCTCTTATCATTCTATATTCTGATGCTTGGCATCTTCCTCCTCCTGCAGAAAGACCTTGGCAAACTGCAAAACCTGTTGCTGATAGGCTATTCGCCGACTACCTTGGCCATCCCCTATCAGTTCCTTGCCGTTTCGCTCAATGCCGTCATTTGTGCGATAGCCATCCTGTTCGTATGGCTTCTCCGGAGCGCTTACCTTGCCAGCCTCTCCGCCTTGCTACCCTCGTCAGAAACCGATTCGATGTGGCCGGTCGGCCTCATAGGAATCGGCCTCTTCCTGATCGTCTCTGTCATCAACACGAGTCTCATCCGTCAAAACATCAGGCAGATTTGGAAAATAAAGTAGTCAGACCCTTCTCCGTGCACGAAGGCATTGTTACCCTCACTCGGCATTTTCTATGTCTTCAGGCCGTAACCTCATCGATAATCTTACCAATCATCACCCAACAAATATGATACAACAAGTCGAAATCACCCTGCGGTCGCGTCAACGAGGATTCCATCTCGTGACCGACGAAATCCTCAATCAGCTTCCCGCCTTGCCGGAGCAAGGTCTCATGCACCTTTTTGTGAAGCACACAAGCTGCGGGCTCACCCTCAACGAAAATGCCGACCCCGATGTGCGTGCCGACATGGCTTCCATCTTCGACCGTCTCGTCAGAGAGCGCGAATCCTACTACACCCACACGCTTGAAGGTGCCGATGACATGCCCGCCCATGCCAAAAGCGTGTTCACCGGCGTCGAACTGACCCTGCCCATCACGCGTCATCGCCTCAATCTCGGAACATGGCAAGGCATCTATCTCTGCGAGTTCCGCAACTGCGGAGGGCCCCGCAAGCTTGTGGTCACCATTTTCTCCTGACGTTTCGCTCTCTTTCTCCTCTCTCTCCGTTCTTTTCGGTCGGGTGTCGGAAATCCTCTCGCAAAAGTATCCTTTCGAAAACACGGTTGCGTTACGACCGCGAAGTTGAACTTTGACCATATCGAAGTTTAACTTCGGGAAAATGAATCTTCAGAACTCTCCGATTGGGCTTCCGGAGACCTGTCGGCTTGGTGTCAATCCTCCTGATGCAGTAGTGCGGATGTGGGAACGGGTGCCTGCCGACGGCGGGAGATCAAGGTCGGTATTTCTCCAGTAGCCGTCTGAAGGCGGGCGTTTGTTTGTATTGGTTAAGCCACGTGTTGAGCGTATCGAGCAGGGCTTGTGAGGTGGTGGGTACAGCCCATCCGTAGAACTGGCTGAAGCTGACTGGGGTGTTGAGGTCGAGTTGTGGGTATTGGTCGGCCAGGGTTAAGGCCACTCCTTCTTCGCAGACGGTATAGTCGATGTCACCGTGAGCTACCATGGCCATGAGTTGTTCGGCTCCGTAACGCTCTATCTGGGCAATGTGGATGGTGTCGCCGATTTCGTCGCCGAGGTGTTTCAGGCGGTAGATGACGGGCGACCCTTGTGGGACGTAGACGGTTTTTCCGCCGAGTTGGAGGGGTATGCTGATGTGGCCTGAATCAGTCGGTGTGGGTTTGCGTTGGATGAGTATCTGTCGGCTGCTGAGGATGGGGGTGGTGAAGGAGAGGAGCGAGTCGCGTTGTTCGCCGGTGATGAGTATGCTGCCGGCAATGAGGTCGTAGGTATTGTTGTGCAATCCATCTATTTGACGTTCGAAACTCATTTCGGGTGTGAGTTGGAGGGCGAATCCTTTGTCGCGTGCGAAGGCGTGGATGAGTTCATAGTGTAGACCGGCGAGAGTGTCGTGGTCTACGTAGTAACCGATGGCGCTGTATTCGGTGGTGGCGCGGAGCGTGCGGGTTTGCATGATATCAGCGTCGGTGTGCGAGGTGTTTTTGGGTGGCGCGGTGGAGTGCAGGAACCATGCAAGGATGAGCAGGAGGATAGCTCCGGCTCCGGCTGCGGCATGGTATGTGAGTCGTTTACGGCCCATGGTTGCATCAGTTGAATATGTTCCACGAGAGGCCCCACTTGAACAGCAGGGGGTTGATGGGGTAGTGCGGAGCAAGGAAGTAGTTGGAGTTTCCGAGGCTCTCGTTGACGTGGTAGAGCATGACGTAGATGCGTGTGTGTTTCAGATGTAAGTTGATGTAGGCGTTGACGATGGGATAGTTACCGATCTCGATGAGGTCGTTGGGGTTTTGCAGGTAGTATTGTCCGATGGTTGGCGAGTAGTCGGGGGCGTAGTAGCTGGTGAAGTAGCGTACGTCTGCGCCGAGTTCTACGCTAAGCACTTTTTTGGCAAGGCTGAACTTGAGGTAGAGGTTACCGTAGGCCGAGAGGTCGGGTAGGGGAAGTATGTCTTGATTGCTGCTTTTCTGGTAGGCGATTTCGGTGTCGAGGTGTAGGATGCCGAGTTTGAAGTTCTTTTTCAGGATGGCGCTGAATACTTGAATGTTGTCAGAGTATTGCAGGGCGGCTACGCTATTTTTGTATCCGGACAGGTTCCCGTCGGTGTCGTAGTAGGGTTGGCTCGCGTTGGCGAAGTAGGTGTAGTTCTTGATATTTTCTACTCCGACTTGCAGGCTGAAGTCGAACTTCTTGGAGCTGAGTTTTCCTTCGATGCGTGTGCGGAAGATTTGCGACATGTCATTGTTGTCCCACCATAGGTTCTTGGAGTGGTAATGGCGGAAGTAGAAGGTCGGGTTCTGGCGTTTGATGTAGCCGTTGGCTGCGAGCTGTACGGTGTCTTTGAAAAGGGGGAAGTTGAGGTCGATATCTCCGGTGACGCTGAACTGTCCGGCGTCGTCGCCTGTCAGTACAGCTTCTCCAAAGGCACGGTAGTGCAGGGCTTTTCCTTGTGTCTTAGAGAGTTCCCCTCCCACTGATATGACGTTGTCCTGGTATTTTCGTTGGAATTGGTTTTCGCTGGAGTCGAGGGTGTCGACCAGATAGTATGAGCGCAGTTCGTGTGAGACGAATGCGGTGAGTCCGGCTTTTGCCCATTTGTTGAATCCTTCGCGTAGCGAGATGGCAAAGGTGTTCTTGATGGATCTGTAGCTGGTTTTGTCGCGAATGGTGTCTCCGGGCAGATAGTTGTTCAGATAGTAGTCGTCGGGCATGTCGTATGAGATGTATTGCCGTTCGTAGTTGCTGTATTGTAAGGTGTGTATGAAGCTGGTGACGGGTATGAAGTCGTCGTGAAGCTGTGCCGTGTCTTCGGGTTCTTCATAGAATCCCAGGTTGTATCGGTGTGTCAGATAGAAGTAGAAGTTGTCGTTGCGGTTCCATGTTTCATTGAGCACGGTGGGGATATCGGACGGATCGTAGGTGTTGGGCAAGTCTTCCGGAGTGGTGATGTACGTATCGTCTTCTATACCTCCGTTTTCAGACATCTTCATGTGGTTTTTGCTAAAGATGAAGTGCAGGTTGTAGCGGTCTCCCAGGTAGGATGAGTAGAGCGTGGTGTTGAACAGGGAGGTGGATTGATAGTTATACATTCCGCGTCCGTAGAGGTAGTCGAACGTGAAACCGAAGTTGAGTCGTCGGTTGACGTTGACGGTAAACAGCGAGCGGAAGAAGTCCTCGCCATCGGTCTGGTCGCCGGCTGTATAGTACGACAGGTTGGAGAACGGGGCGAGGGTGTTGGTGAAACGAAATTCGTCTATGGGGACAAGAAAATAGTCGTAAGGGTCGGTAAAGATAAACTGCGAGGGGTCTTTGCGGTGGAAGAATATGCGCGAGAGACGTGGCGAGCCCAGATTGCCCAAGAAGTTGTATTCGCCGTTGATGCCGTCCGTGAGGTTGAGGTTCTGGAAGTTGTGCATCAGCGTGTCGACTTCGAAGGGTCGTATGTTGCCGAAGAGTGATTCTATTTTCCACATCTTGATGCCGCGCGGTACGGTCTTGGAGTCGATTTCCACGGAGTCTTGCGGTATTTCATTTTCGTCATAATAGTTCACACCCTCAACTCCCTCCAGATAGTAATCGGAGTCATCGTAGTATTGGGCTGACACGTTAGAGATGCATAGCCCCAGCAATAGGACAGTTAGAATGACTGGCGTTTTCATATCGGTTGCAAACTTAGGGAAAATCTGTGGAATATCCGCTGAAATTTGTCAGAAATATGAAGATTAAGCAGTTAGCCGTTGGGGGCGTGAGTTCTGCTGTGGCGGGACGATGTCTCCCGCAAGGTGGAAAAAGAGACGACGCACGCATGGGGCTTGGGGCTGCTGTGTGCGTCGTTCGCTGTGTGGTGCGTTGCGGGCTGCTATTCTACTCGTCTGATGAGTTCCATGCCTTTCCGTATGGCTTCCTCGTTCATAGGGATGAGATGGTGATGACGTTCGGGCAGTGTCTTCCGCAAGCCTTTGAGCACGTATTCGATGGAAACAACGGGGTGGAGCTTGAGTAGTCCTCCCAGCACGATCATGTTGAATGCTTTTGTGTTGTTCATCTCCGCAGCTGCATCCATCGCGTCGATGCGGTAAACGTTAATGTCTTTGCGTGTCGGTGGTTCGCTGATGCCATAGCCGTCGTAGATGAGTGTACCTCCGGGCTTTACTTTGTGCTCAAATTTCTCCATGGACGGCTGGTTGAGGATGATGGCAGTGTCGTAGCTGCTCAGAATGGGTGACGAGATGCGTGTCTCGCTGATGATTACCGTGACGTTGGCTGTTCCGCCTCGTTGTTCCGGGCCGTAGGCCGGCATCCACGTCACTTCTTTCCCTTCCATCAGGGCTGAGTAGGCTAATATTTTTCCCATTGACAAGACGCCTTGTCCGCCAAATCCTGCTATTACGATTTCTTCTTTCATATAGTGTGTGTGTTACTTCTTATCTTTTAAATCACCCAAGGGATAATAGGGGAACATGTGTTCTTCCATCCATTGATTGGCTGCTACGGGGGTCATTTTCCAGCCTGAGCTGCATGTGGAGACAATCTCGACAAGGTTTGAGCCTTTCCCGTTCATTGAGTTTTCAAACGCTTTGCGAATGGCTTTCTTTGCCTTGCGGATAGCGGCTACGGAGTGTACGGCCTGACGTGTGACGTAGGCAGTGCCTTCCAGCGTGGCGGCTATTTCGGTCATGTGCAGAGGATATCCGTGTATTGTGACATCGCGTCCGTAGGGACAGGTTGACGTTTTCATGCCCGGCAGTGTGGTCGGCGCCATCTGGCCGCCCGTCATGCCATAGATGGCATTGTTGATAAATATGATGGTGATATTTTCACCTCGATTGAGGGCGTGGATGGTTTCTGCCGTGCCGATGCAGGCCAAATCTCCGTCTCCCTGATACGTAAAGACCAGTCGGTCAGGCCAAAGCCGCTTGATGGCCGTTGCTACGGCCGGAGCCCTGCCGTGTGCTGCTTCCTGGCAGTCAATGTCCAGATAGTTATACATGAATACCGCGCATCCTACGGGCGATACGCCGATAGCTTTATCTTCCAGTCCCAGATCTTCAATGACTTCTGTAATGAGTTTGTGCACCACTCCGTGACTGCATCCCGGGCAATAGTGCATCGTGTTGTCGTTCAGTAGTGTTGGCTTGCGGTAAACCAAGTTTTCGGGTTTGATTATTTCTTCTTTTGTCATATCTTCATGCTTTTTATTTGAAGCGTATCATGCGCATGATTACTTCTGTCATTTTAAGTGCCAATGCTAAGCCGCATGTGTAGAGATATACTCGTTGGTTGCTAATCGTGAAATAGAACACGATAGACAAGAGTGCTCCAATGATAAACAACAGGTTGAGTATGGTTCGTATTTTGGTTTTGTCTAGATTCATAACGTTTGTACGTGATGGGGGTTAGTTGATTAGCTTTTCTTTCAAGGCAGTTACTACTTCGTCCGGATCGGGAACTATGCCGCCCATGCGTCCAAAATATTCTACAGGTACGCCGTTTTTAACAGCCAATTGTACGTCTTCCACCATCTGGCCGGCATTCAGCTCGACCGTGAGGATGCCTTTCATTTGATGTGACAACTGTTCGATTTCTTTGTAGGGGAAAGGCCATAGGGTTATGGGTCGTAAGATGCCGACTTTGATGCCTTCGGCACGGGCGATCTCAATCGCTTTTTGAGCGATGCGCGCACACGAACCGAATGCAACGATTAGATATTCGGCATCCGCACAGTCTATTTCCTCAAAGCGTACTTCCTTTTCGCTGATTTCCTTGTATTTAGCCTGTAAATGAATGTTTCGCCGTTCCATGATGGCAGAGTCCAGCTCCAACGAAGTGATGATGTTCGGTCCCCGCTCTTTTGTTTTACCGGTCGTCGCCCACGGACATTCGCGAATGACTTCTTCGTCGGTACGACGTGGGCGGAAGGGCGGAAGAACGACTTTCTCCATCATCTGTCCGATAACTCCGTCGGAGAGTATAAGTGCCGGATTACGATATCTGAAAGCCAGTGTGAAGGCCAAATCTACGAAATCGGCCATTTCCTGAACGGATGATGGAGCTAACACAATGAGGTGATAGTCCCCGTGTCCACCGCCTTTCGTGCTTTGAAAATAATCAGCTTGACTGGGTTGGATCGTTCCTAATCCCGGACCGCCACGCATGACATTGACAATGACGCAGGGGAGTTCTGCCCCCGCAATGTATGAGATACCCTCTTGTTTCAAACTAACCCCCGGGCTAGATGAAGAGGTAAATACCTTTTTCCCTGTTGCAGCTCCGCCATACACCATGTTGATTGCGGCTACCTCGCTCTCTGCTTGGACTACTACCATTCCGGTGGTTTCCCACGGTTTTTGTTCGGCCAGGGTTTCGAGCACTTCTGATTGTGGGGTGATAGGATATCCGAAGTAGGCATCTACACCCGTGCGGATGGCTGCATGCGAAATCGCTTCGTTCCCTTTCATTAATACAACATCTTCTGCCATAGAATTATTTGTTTAGATTTTAGTTTTATAAACCTCAATACATCCATCCGGGCATACGATAGCACACGATGCGCAACCTATACATTTGTCATCGTCTACTTGAGTTGCAAATGGATATCCTTTCTTATTAACCTCTTTGGTTAGTTTGATAATTTTCACCGGACAAGCTACGATACAGAGTCCACAGCCTTTGCAGCGTTCTGTATTTACAACGATTGCCCCTACTACTTTTGCCATAAAAACTACTTTTTTTATTGATTGTACATATCTTTGTTGTAAAACTCTAAGATATTCATGATCATTTCCCGTGCATGAGCAGCCGGACTTGCTGGGTTGAGCTCTATGGCTTTTTGGTAGTTATTGAGTGCCATTTGCCAATTAGATAACTTTCTGTATGCGTTTCCACGCAAATAATAGAGCTCATCGACATGTTCGGAAGAGATTTCAAGCTGTTTATCGAGTAAGTATAACGCTTCGGTAATATTTCCGTCAGAAATATGCATTTGAATTGTTTTCACATTTTCGTTTGTTTTGTGCATATAAACGGGATTTTCTGTCACAAAGATAGTTTTTTATTTGTGAAGTCTGTTTTTCTATCCATTTAATTTTATAAAGTTGTCAACAAAACAATAAATACGAGACTTTGTTTCTGGTGTGACAAACATCGAACAAAGTATTCAGATGAGAGGCGGGAAGTTGTAAATGAAAATGTTCTTATCGTTCTGTTATTTTGTCCAGACACCGATGATTTCGCCGACAAACAATTCGGTTTGTTTGTCCGGATATTGGGCCTTGACACTTCCGTCGGTGATGGATGCCGGGGTTAAAAGTTGTGAGGCTATTTTTTTACATTCGATAATCAGCCATGCTTCGGCAAAAGCTTTGTTGCCCGATGAGGTTGTGATAGGTGTTAGTCCGCTAGCTGCAATTTTATCACCATCGCGTCCGGAATGTGTACCACAATATTGAAGAGCGTTTTGATAGTCAGACGTGTAGAATGTCAAGGTATAAGTTTCGTTATGCTGCATGAGTTCATAGGTGTAACGATCGGGGTCGATAAAACAATAGGTTACCGGTCGGTTGTATAAATTGCCCAATCCGCCCCAACTGGCCGTCATGGGATTAAATTTTTCTTCGTTGCCCGCCGTGATAAGCATGTGGTTGTCGGTAAGCATTTGTATGATGTTGCCGGGAATCCGGTCGGCTGCTATTTCTTTGAATCCGTTCATTTCTTGGCCGGTATCCGATGCGTTTGTCGGTAAGGCCTCAACAGCCGCTGTTGCGGCCGTTGCTACCGTGGTGACTGCGCCTGCTCCGATTGCTGTCGGGCTGGCAATCGTTACGCCGGTGGTCGTGGCGGTGTTAGCTCTCGTTGTGGTTGTCGTGTTGATATTCATCGTACCGATTGTGTTGACAATTTCTTGGAACAACTGGTCTTTAAAATCGATTGTTTTCTGACGGAACTTGCCGATGACGCGTGCAAGTTTCGTTTTCTTCTTATTCAGACCATGTTCGTCGGTAATCAGTTCTTCTGCTCTATAGCGTTCTCCACCGTTGCGTTCTTCTTCATACCAATACAGGATGTGACTCATTTCTACCTCACACGATCCTTCCAGGCAGTTGATGCGCAGTTGATAGTAAATGCGAGTGCGGTCGAGCGCCAGAAAACTTGAGGAGAACGTGATGAATTCTTCTCCGGTGACTCCGATTTCTCCTGTTGATTCGTCTTGGGTTATCAGATGATTGTTGGGAAATTGTGTGCTTGTTTGGTATTTCTGGGACGCCCATGACAAGATGGCTTGATAAATGTCTTGCTGAGAGAGCGACGGGGCTTGAATGGTTTGTTTGAACGTTACGTATCCATTTTCTACCGGTACAGCTCCGGCCAAATATTTCGCATCGACTTGTGCCCACGAAAGTGCCGGTAATAGCATAAAGAAAAGTAGTATAATCTTTTTCATAATGTGAATGTTTAATTTATAGCACAAACATAGTTTTTTTTTATATTATTACTTTCGCCTGTATTGAATTTTTAAGAATAAACTCTATTTTTGTACTAAGTATAAAAGCAAATCAGAATATGGGAGCAAAACTTATTATTGTGGTGCCGTGCTATAACGAAGAGGAAACGTTGGGATATACAACGCAGAAACTGACAGAAGTTATCAACCGCTTGAAGGAAAAGAAACTGATTGGAGAAGGGAATGTGTTGTACGTGGACGATGGAAGTAAAGACAACACGTGGCAACTGATTGAACGTCTGACGAAAGAATCTCAATTTATTTGCGGTCTCAAATTGGCTCATAATGTGGGACATCAGTATGCTTTGTGGGCAGGACTTGAATGGGCGTCCGTACACGGCGATGTGTCTATTTCGATCGATGCGGATTTGCAGGATGATACCGATGTGATTGATGAAATGCTGAGTCTATATAATGAGGGCAAAGATATTGTTTTCGGTGTGCGTAAAGACCGCAAGGTTGATTCATGGCTGAAACGTCGTACGGCTTTGTTCTTTTATAGTCTGATGAGGAATTTGGGCGAGGAAATTATATACAATCATGCCGATTTTCGTTTGATGAGCCGACGTTCGATGGATTTCTTATTGTCGTATTCGGAACGCAATCTTCTTTTGCGTGGAATCATTCCTCGTATAGGGTTGCCGACAGCTTGTGTGTATTACGATCGCAAGGAGCGTAAGGCCGGTGTTTCCAAGTATCCGCTGTCGAAAATGTTCGAATTGGCGATGGATGGTGTCACCTCGTTTTCTATGGCGCCTTTGCGGTGCATCCTGTTGACCGGACTGGTAATGGTATGTCTGTCGATACTGGCCATTCTCTATATGCTTGTTTTGTATTTTTGTGGCAAAACGATAGGAGGTTGGAGCTCTATTTTCTTCTCTATTTGGTTTCTTGGAGGAGCAATCCTGTTTTCGCTGGGTATGATTGGCGAGTATGTTGGCAAGGTCTATCGTGAGGTGAAGCGTCGTCCAAGGTATTTTGTGGAGAAAGAGATTGCCGACAACCTGAAAGATGAATCTTCAGTC
Source organism: uncultured Bacteroides sp. (assembly GCA_964514145.1). Taxonomy (GTDB): domain Bacteria; phylum Bacteroidota; class Bacteroidia; order Bacteroidales; family Bacteroidaceae; genus Phocaeicola_A. The sequence continues at coordinate 11,851 of CAZEPM010000014.1, read as the reverse complement.
GAGTAGTTGGTTTCGAAAATTCCTATTGTAAATAGATGTTGTAGCGTTTTTCTTCACCGATTGTTGAGGTTGGCCCATGTCCGGGATAGATTTTGGTATGGTCGGGTAAGGAAAAGAGTTTTTCTTTGATGCCGTGAATCAGCATTTCCTCTCCACCGCCGCCTAAGTCTCCTCGACCTATGCTGAAGCGGAATAAGACATCTCCGCTGAATAGGATGTTTTCTTCCTTGCAGTAAAAGCATAGCGAACCAAGCGAATGACCGGGAATGTGGAAAATGGAGAACTGATGCGACCCAAATGTTACGATGTCGCCCTCATCGAGTTCGTTTTGTAAGGGAACGGGAGGTTCGCAGTTTTGAATGCCAAACATTTGTATGCGGTCGCTTATTTGCTCCAACCATGGTAAGTCTGCCGCATGTGCTTCGGCTTTGATGCCATAAGTGTTCCAAATAAAGGGATTCCCGAATACGTGGTCGAAATGCAGATGCGTATTGAGTAAATGCTTGATGGTTAAGTGTTGTGTCGCAATGAATTTTTTTAATTCTTGTTTTTCGGCTTCGTAGTAACATCCGCAGTCGATGAGAACGGCTTCGTTGGTATTGTCCCACACAAGGTAAGTGTTGACGGGAAGCATATTGAATTCGAAAGTCTTGATTTGTAGCATCTGTTTGTCTGAAGTTGAGGGTTAAATGGAAACGTGTACGATTTTTTTTGTCTTAAAATATTCTTCATTGAAGAAATCGCTCAAATCTTGAACGTAGGCCTTGTGCTTTATGGGTAGAATTTCGTGTTGCAATTCTCCTCCTTTTAAACAGATTAGTCCGTTGGGATAAGCATTCTTGTCATTGTGCGCAATGTTTTTGCGAATGATTTTGACGAGGTCGATCAGTGGCATGACTGCCCGGCTGACCACAAAATCGAATTTCTGTTTTTCCTCTTCTGCGCGTGCGTGACGAAAACTTACATTTTGTAATCCGATGTCGGTTGCAATTTCGGTAGCGACTTTGATTTTTTTTCCGATACTGTCAATTAAATGGAAGTGGCATTCCGGAAAGACAATGGCTAAAGGTATGCCGGGAAATCCGCCGCCTGTGCCAAGGTCCATAATCCGGGTCTCCGGTTTGAAGTGTATCATTTTGGCAATGGCCAGCGAGTGAAGGACGTGATGTTCGTAGAGATTGGTTATGTCTTTACGCGATATCACATTGATTTTGGCATTCCAATCTTGATATAAATCATACAATGCGGCTAATTGGTCGTATTGCAAGGGAGAGAGATTAGGGAAATAGCGTTTGATTTGTTCCATGTCTGTTTTAGAATTGAAAGTTGGGATTGAGAATGTCTGTGAGTTGATCCATGCTGAGAATCAATTCCGTTGGTCCGACTGAATAAGGCGCGATTTCATACGCATTGTAGTAGAAACGAATGTTTTTTCCGTCTAACAGAAAGTTTTCGGAAGGATACATATCGTTGACTATCAGAAATCCAAGTTCTTGCAGTTCTTCTATGGAATTTACTTGCAGTTTGTTTTTTAAAGCTTCAAATAACAATTGGGTAAGTTCGGATTCGAAATCTTGGTTGAAAAGTTCGTGGAGTGTCAGTAGATGCCCGTCAGCCTTGTCAAAGTTGAGATAGGTAAGTGTGTGACTGCCATGTGCTCCGCCTTCGTAAATATCCGTAATCAATCGATACGTTATGTATCTGGGATCGTTTGCATGGAGCTGACTGGTTATGTCATAGGTGTAGTTATACCATGCCGCTTCGGGGTCTTTGGCATAATATTCCGCGAGGTCATTATGGTAACGGCGGAGGTAGTGATTGACAAAAGAATCGACAGCCATCTGCGGTGTAAGATGGTCAAAATGGAACACTGTTCGGGTTATCTCGTTATTGATTTTTGTTGCAAGGCTGTCAGTTGCAGCCATATATTTAAGATTGATATTCAGTTGACAGATTGGCGATAAGCTGTCGTTTTCAACTAGTTTTGTTTGCTTGTTTACGACTACCGAGTCAATCATACTGATAGATTGGGCAGACTGATGTCGGCAACTATGGAATGATATGATGGCAGTCATTGCAAGCATAAAAGCGAAATAGGAAAGAGATTTCTTCATAGACGAATCATTTTTGGATATGGATGCAAAAATAGCGAGAATCTGTGAGATAAGCGAATAAAAACGATACACTACGCATGGATTCGTAGATGAAGGTGTGTGTCGGAAGACAAAATACCAGTAGTTTCAGGTGGATTGTCTATGGAGCATCTCTAAGGTTGGTATTTGCTAGGCGATATGCCGTAATACTGTTTGAAGCTTTTGCTGAAATATTGCGGGTCGCTAAAACCTACTTTGTAAGCGATCTCGGAGATGTTATATTGACGTTCTTTTAATAATTGTACCGCTTTATTCATCCGTGCTTCTTTGATATAGTTGATCGGTGATTTCCCGGTTAGTGATTTGAGTTTACGGAAGAAAATGGTGCGGCCGAAATTGAAATGTTCGACGAGTAATTCCACTGATAATTCGGGATTGCTGATTTCCTGTTCGATGATTTCAGATAGTTTTTGTAGAAACTCGTTATCTTTCTGTGACAATATGCAGGTAGCCGTCTGATTTGTTGAGTAATTTGTTCGATTCGAATAGTATAGTTGTAACATTTTTCTTTGTGAAAGAAGATTGTTCACCCGAGCCTGTAAATAAGAAAAATTAAAAGGCTTGAGGATATATGCGTCCGCTCCAAATTCCAATCCTTTTATTTTGAGCTCAATATCGGCTTTAGCTGTCAATATGATAATCGGGATATGGCTGATGTTGATATCTTCGCGTAATTCATGTAACATCTGAAGCCCGTCTTTCTGTGGCATCATAATCTCTGAAATAATGATATCCGGGATGTACGACTTGGCATATTCCAAACCTTCTTCGCCATTAGAGGCTTCGATCACTTGAAACTCGTCCTTAAAAACTTCTTTTATGAATGTTCTTAAGTCTTTGTTGTTTTCTACAATCAGTATTCGGTTGGCATATTCTCCTTCGAAAGTAGATTCTTCGTGGATAGGAGAGTAAGAATGGCTTTCAACCAATGCCGGTTGAAAATCTGTCAGAATAAATTCCGTGTTTTGAGGGAAATGTGTCTTTCCGGTCGGCAACATAATCTTGAAGCAAGTCCCTTTCCCCAATTCACTCTTTACCTGAATCTTTCCTTTGTGCAATTCTATGAACTCTTTTGTTATGGCTAATCCGATATCAGTGTCCGGTCTCTTGATAAAATTAGCATGGAGTGAATTCTCAAATCGGTTGAATAATTTTTTTTGTTTGTCAGTGCTAATGCCTGCTCCTTCATCAACGATATCGATGATCACAAAATTGTCACATTCATATAAATCGAGATGTATGGCTTTCTTATAGAGGGGGGGGGTAAATTTGAAAGCATTGGACAAAAGATTGTAAATGGCATTTTCTATTTTGCTGGAATCACACCAGATAAATATCTGGGTATTTGGGGGATATTTGAATGTTAACTTGATGTCGTGTTTTTCTGTGAGGATTTGGAAATTGCGAATAATTTCTCTCAAGAACGATATGATGTCGAGTCTTTGTACATACAATTTCATCTTATGATCCCGTATTTGATTGAAATCCAGTAATTGGTTAACCAGTCGGAGTATCCTGTCACTATATCGTTTCGCAATGCTCAATTCTTCCCGGAGATCGTTTGTCATGTTCCCTTTTGTAAGAAGATGTTCTAATGGGTTGGAAATCAGAGTTAAGGGCGTGCGCAGCTCATGACAAATATTCTTGAAAAATGTAAATTTGAATTGTGCGACCAATTCTTCTCGTTGTGTCTTGTATTTTAGTTTATGAATCGTGGTATAGAAGTGAAAAGTAATCCAAAGTATTCCTGCTGTTACGCACAGATAAAGAATCCATGCGTATGGTGTTTCCCAGAATAAGGGCTGAACCTTGATATGCAATGTCTTTTCGTTATCACCCCAGACTCCTTCACTGTTGGTTGATTTTACCCGAAAAATGTAATTGCCTTTTGGTAAGTCGGTATATACGGCCTCTCTGTCATTATTTACGAAGTGGAAGGTTTTATCATATCCTTCTAACATGTATGCGTATTGGGTGTTTTCGGCATTTGTCATGTCTAATGCCGAATATTTGATGCTGATGGTATGCGCTTTGTGTGGGATTTCTATCTGTTCGCTTTCGTTTAAAGCCTTTTTCAAGATGCCGCTGCTATCGTTTGGCGTTATCACTTTATTGTCAATGGATAGAGTTGAGAAATAGATGGGCGGAACAAACGTATTTTTGGAAACATCTTTCGGGTTAAAATAAAAGATGCCTTTTGTCGTCCCGATTTGTATCTGTTGACTGTCGAATGTTGTGCTCCCTTCGCTAAATTGGGCGTTGAACGCCAATAAGTCATTTCCGTAATGCTCAAACGTATTCTCTGTTAAGCTGAATTTTATTAGCCCTTTTCCGGTTGCCAACCATAAATTGTTCTTATCGTCGGGCTGGATGGAATAGATGATGTCTGCCATTAACCCTTCTTCCTTTGAGTAGGGACGGAATATGGCTTGTGGAAATTTAAAATCGATTAGTTCTTCCAATCCTTCGCCAAAGGTTGCTGCAAAGATTCTTCCGTTTTTCAGACATGACACCATGTACACATCACGATTACTTAACGTTATCGTGTTTGTTTTTTCCGATAATTGGTAATGCTCTGCATATTGGATGTTTGCAGGATGGGTAAAGCTAGAGTTGAAGACTAGGATTCCGGCTGTAGTGGACACCCATATCATGCCTTGAGTATCTTCCGTAATATGACGTAACTTATAATATTTCTCTATGGGATAATTCTTCATTTCATTCTGATGATGAATGAAACGAAGCTTGTGATCAGAATGATCGATTAAATTAAGACCTCCTCCATACGTTGCAATCCAAATACGGTCATTTCTATCCTGGAAGATGTTATAGACATTGTTACAACTTAAGCTATATGGATCATTGGGGTTATGTGTATATTGTTTTATTTGAAATTCTGTATCAGAAACTGGGTGTAAATGATAGATTCCTTGTCCTTTAGTGGCTATCCAGTAATCACCAGACCTGTCTTGTGTGATATTGTACACTTTCCCTAGTTTGTTATTGGAATTCTGCTCTTTGGTAATTTGACCAGACCGGGATAATTGACCAACGTATTGTTTGTCTTTATCGTAGATGAGTATGTTCATATTTCTGTTTCCTACCCATGTACGTTGGTTCTGATCTACAAATAACGCTCTAATTTCATTTTGTGCCGATTCTTTGTCGTGGATGTCGATGTGGAACAGGTGAAAAAATTGATGTTGAAATGTAATTTTATTTAATCCGCCTAGCAGTGTGCTAATCCATAAGTTGCCTTGCCGGTCGACAGTCGCACAAAAACATCGGTCATTGGATTTCCACTCATGTTTTTTTTGTGCAGGATTAAACGAAATTAATTGATTTTTATCTCGGTCATAGTAGGATAACCCTCCTCCTTTGGGGTGCACCCATAGGATATCATTACGATCTTCAAAAATGAACTGGCCGGTTTCTGTCGCTAAAGGTTTGCCATATTCGTCATACATGAGAAAATAAGTAAATGATTGGGTTTGTGGGTTAAACATGCTGATTCCTAAGGTGGAATGTCCCATCCATATCAATCCGCACCGATCAATAAATAGATTGTTCATATGATTATCAATAAGCTCCGGGTTCGATGCTTTTGAAATATGTCTGATGCGTAAGCTGTCTTCGATAAAAAAACCGTCACTGTCGGTTAAATACAATATTTCTTGATGGTTAAGTCTTTTGATATCAATAATATTTGCCTCTGTTGCTAATTGTAGAAGTGAGAAGCTTCGGTCTTTTTTGTTGTATTTGCATATATTCCCGTTGTTGCAGCCTAAAAGAATCGTATTGCGGTCTTCCATTCCTGTATAGAATTGCGGATTGGTTAGGTTGGGAATCGTCATGCTCTTTATGGCTTGCGTTTGCGGGTTGTATATGAACAATCCTTTTTCGCTTAAAATCCATTCTTGTGTATCGTTATCTTGTAGGATTTGATTGATTTTTCCAAATTGTTGGTTGGTGAAATGGGTGAGTTTCAAGTTTCGGTCTTTTCTTTGACTTTCTCCTCTGATCGCAAAGTTTTCATTTATCAACCATACAATACCGTTTTTAAGCACGTTAATCGTTGGCAATGTATGGATGGATGTCTTGTCGATTGTAATTGGGGTGAAACTTTCATCGTGGGGATCAAATCGATAAATAGAGTTGTCATAGCAAAGAATCCACAAGAAACCAATGGAGTCTTCTTTGATGGAAAGTATTCTGTTGTTGGTAAATTCTATTTTGCTGTTGATATTTGCTTTGAAGTTTTTAAAACTAAATCCGTCAAATCGATTTAATCCATTCCATGAGGCAAACCATAATAAACCTTTGTGATCTTGTAGAATATCATTTACAAGACCATAGCCCAATCCGTCTTTGAGCGTATAGTGTTGAATCGTATATTGAGGTAAAATCGTACAAGCATTATTTTTGCATAATAATGTAAATGAATAGAAAAATGCCAACAATATGAAAAATATGAATCTTTTCATATAGAAAAAATGTTATATGAGGGTGTACAAAATTAAAAAATAATCAAGCTAAGAGCAATTTTAGAATATGTTGTATAACATAGAGTGTTAGATTTTCCAATGATTGTGTTAAAAAATCCATTAGGAAAAGTTATTTATCATTCTAATTTTACAAAAGCTCTAAAATCTAACAAATATGAAAGAAAGGAAAAACACAAAAAATGTCTTGCCCCGTAATTCAAAAATATTTCTTAGAAATGTTTTGTGGGCTAGTGGTCTATTTTGGGGAGTAACCTTATCTCCAAATGTTGTATTAGCAAATCATGTTGCGGAGTTGGAAGTCGTTCAACAAAATCGAAAAGTATCGGGTAAAGTAATTGGTGAAGAAGGTGAGCCTCTTATCGGAGTGTCGATATTAATTAAAGACACATCAACGGGTGTAATCACAGATATTGATGGTAATTTTTCGTTGGAAGTGCCGGGAAATGTCGTTTTGGTGGTTTCTTGTGTTGGTTATCTGTCTCAAGAAATTGAAATAGGGAATCGGGAAACCATCATGATTACATTAAAGGAAGACAACCAGCTTCTCGATGAAATTGTCGTTGTTGGTTATGGTGTCGTAAAGAGGTCTGATCTGACGGGATCTGTAGGAAGTGTGAATTCTGACATCATAGCTTCTAGAGGATCAACTTCGGTTATGGAGAGTTTGCAAGGACAAGTTGCCGGTGTTAACATCAGCCAATCTTCCAGTCGTGCCGGAGATGGGTTTAGCATTCAGATAAGAGGTAAAAGCTCTTTGAATGAAGGCGAACCGCTCTATGTGATTGATGGGGTTGTTTGCGATAATATGGATTTCTTGAATCCGATGGATATCGAAAAGGTGGATATCTTAAAGGATGCCTCATCAACTGCTATTTACGGATCAAGAGCGACCAATGGCGTCGTGATGATTACGACCAAAAAAGGCGAAACGGAAGAAGGTCAGGTAACTGTAAGTTATGATGGCTATTATGGCATAAAAACGGTGGCCAATATGCCCAACTTTATGAATGGAGATGAATATTTGGATTATAGATTCTGGCGTTATTTGGAATCATCGATGGATGCAACAACCGGACTGACCACTTGGACAATGACAGACTCAAATTATGAAGCTTTTTGGGGAGGTGGCAGTGAGGTTGTAAAAAATATGTATCTAAATAAGCAATATACGAATTGGGAAGATCTGGTAACTCGTACAGGCTCTCAACAAAACCATTTTGTAAATGTAACAGGAAATACGAGGAATATCAGTTATCGTGTCGGTTTGGGTTATCAGGACGAAAAAGGAGTCATGTATGACGGATATAGTCGTTGGAACTTGAAAGGAGCTGTAGATCACAAAATCTCGGACAAGGTTTCAGCCGGTTTATCGACAAACATGGCAACGTCTTTGAAAAACAGTGGAAGTATCAATTCGGTGTTGACAGGCTTCCGAATGACTCCCACTATGCCTGCCTATTATTGGGAAGGGGAGAATGCCGGAGAATTGATCTTACAACCTGGTAAAGATGAAGTTATATATCCAAACGGAGGAGGTCCGACGTCAACGATTAATCCATTGGTAGATAGAGAAAACTCGAAAGACGAAACACGTGCTTATAATCTTATGGCCAATGTGTATTTGCAGTATAGCCCGATAAAAGAGCTCATTTTCAAAACGACTTTTTCTCCTATGTATTCAAAGACTCAAAGAGGAACTTTTTATAATGAGAATACCCAGAATAGGGCAGGATTAACTAATATGGCGGAAAAATATCATGATGAAATTTTTTCATACACATGGGATACACAAGCAAATTTTGTCAAAACCTTTGGCGATCATGACTTAAATATCTTAGCCTTGTATAGTGTGTATGACCAACGGCTGGAAGGAGATTATATAAGTGTCATCGATATGCCGTTTGATGTCAATTGGTATAATCTGGGTTCTGGAACCGTTCAAAGTCAATCCAGTTATTACGAACGGATAACCATGCTCTCTTATGTGGCTCGTGTTAATTATGCCTACAAAGGGAAATATTTGTTAACCGTATCTTCAAGATGGGATGGCAGTTCGAAATTCCAAAAAGGAAACAGGTGGGGAACATTCCCTTCTGCTGCCATCGGATGGCGTATGTCTGAGGAAAAATTTATGGACTCTACGCGTGATTGGTTGAGCAACCTTAAAATACGTGCAAGTTTTGGTTTGACTGGAAATAATGCCGGAGTAGGTCCTTATGACACGCAATCATTGGCAAACGTGAAGTACTATTACAATTTTGGAACAACGGTAGCTAATGGATTCGGATACGTAATGAGTAACTCTGATTTAACATGGGAAAAGACGACAGAGTGGAACCTTGGAATTGATTTCGGCTTTTTTAATAACAGAATTAATGGAACCATTGACCTCTATACGAAAGACTCGAAAGACTTGTTGATGGAGATGCAGACTCCTTACGAACTGGGTTCTTATTCAGGAGCAATTGTGAGCAATGTCGGCCGGGTTAATAATAAAGGTATAGAAATTCAGTTGAATACGATAAACGTCCAAACAAGAGACTGGAATTGGCAAACCTCTTTTACTTTCTCGCGTAATATTAACGAGATCAAAGAACTGAATGGTGGAACTGACGATTTGGTTGGTAATAAATGGTTTATAGGTTCGCCTATCGATGTGGTTTATGGATATAAATATACGGGAATTTGTACTCGGGAAGAAGCTGAAGCCATGGCTCAAGATCCAAATATCACAACACAATTCTATGAAGGAGAAATGAAAATCTTCGATAAAGATGGAAATGGAGTGATTGATGCGAATGACAAAATGGTGTTAGGACATTGTTCTCCTACTTGGACAGGTAGTTTTGTCTCTAACTTGACTTACAAAAATTGGGATTTCAGTGTTAATGTGTATGCAAGTCAAGGCGGAATGGTATATTCCCCATTTATGGGAGAATTTACAGATTATTCTCAGCGAGGTATGAATCGCATTGTCATGGATTTTTATATACCGGAAGGAGTGGCTGTTTTGGCAGATGACGGGTCGATAACTACTCAAGCGGAAACGCATTATGGAACTTATCCGTTTCCGACTAACGGAAATGGAAAAGGAGGCGGATCTTACTGGATGACAGGAGATAATGAGGATCGTACACAAAACTTTGTGGATAATTCTTACGTAAAGATTAAAAATATAACATTGGGATATACATTTCCTTCACATTGGATGAGAAAATTGCACGTCTCTAATCTAAGGCTTTATGTTAATATCGTAAATCCGATTACTTTTACCAATTATAAGGGATTTGATCCCGAATGGGCAGATGCAGAGGTTGGTGATGGTACGGGAGGTGTTAGCTCCAGAAGTTGGCAATTTGGTATAAATTTAAAATTTTGATAGGGTATGAAAAAGATAGTATGTATAGCATCATTGATATTGTTTGCTTTCTCAAGTTGTTCTGACTTTTTAGATCAAGACAACAGGTCGTATGTGCCTTCTGCTGATTTTTATGAAACAGAAACCGGTCTCGCGAGCTTATTGAATAGCACGTATTCTTCACTTCGTGAATTATATAATGTTCAACCATTATTGTTTGTTGCCGGTACGGATATCTATGCGGATGGAAAAAGTCAGGGTACTGTTTTGGGACAATATACTTATACAACGGACGATACGGACATAGAGGCTTTTTATGTCAGCTGTTACAAAGGTATACAGTTAGCTAATAGTGTGATTTATTATAGTGAAACCGTAGAGGATTTTTCAGAACGTCTGCAATATGTTGATGAAGCACGTTATATCCGCGCATGGTATTATTTCCAGTTAGTCCAGCAATTTGGCGGAGTGGCATTGAACACTCAGATGTTTGATTACGCAGAAATGAGTCATGAGCGTACGGATTTGCAGACAGTGTATCAATTTATTATTGATGAATTTGTCTATTTGGCATCAGGTGAATCCAATCTGTTGGAACGTACTGCGGCCGGTGTCGGACGTGCAAATAAAAGAGCTGCCGCATTTTATGCTGCTAAAGCTTATCTGACTCGTGGCTGGCTGGATGGTACTGACTATGAGAGCCAGGAGGATAATATTGCCGTCTCTACGGATTTCGACAATGCAATCACCTATGCGTTATCTGCAATCGATGGAGAAATACCTTCTATTTCGATTGAGGATGCCTTTGATGTGGAAAATGAAGAAAATACCGAGATTTTCTGGAGTGTGCAATTTAGTAGCTCATCTGTGGAAGACCCCACGAGTGACGGTTCTTATCAGCAAGCCCAATTCGGGTCGTATCTAGGAGGATCTGAAATGCCAAGGAATAAAGCGATTGATGGAAATTTTGCCCCATCACTACGCTTACAGCAATTGTATGCTCGTGGAGACGGACGATTGGAACAGACTTTTATGTTGGAATTCCATGAATCATATTTTGATTATTATAGCGCTCCTACGACTTCCGAGATTATTTATTATTATGCTCCGGCATGGATGACAGATGACGATATCGAAGCATGGAAAGCTGACGATCCGTATGGTCTTAAACAGAACACATTGATTTGTAAGACGGTGGAAGAAGGCGGTATCTCTCCATCGACTGGCGTGGTCGCTTCTTATAAAACCAGACGCTCTCAAGATTTCGGAAATGCATGTATCAAAAAATTCGATGATTATTCGGATGCATCAATTGCTAATCGTAGCACTCAATGCAGTATGCATGATGTTGTTGTCGCTCGTCTTGGAGAGGCCTATCTGATTGCGGCTGAGGCTTATTGCAAAAATGGCGAATTGGCTGAGGCTGCAGAGATGATCAATAATCTGAGAGCACGTCCGGAAACAATTAAAGATGGTTACGAAACTTCTATGGAAGTGAGTGCAGACGATATCACAATTGACTACATTTTGGATGAGCGTGCACGCGAAATGGCAGGAGAGTATGTGCGCTGGACAGACTTGAAACGTACACATAAGCTGATAGAATATGTAACACAATATAATGAAGACGGAATAGCTGAATCTGCTTTGATAGGCCCGGATGGTAAGTATAAGACTTTACGACCGATTCCTCAAGCAGCCATTGATTTGAATATGGCTACGGTTGAACAGAATCCTGGATATTAATATCAGTAAGGTTGTAAAGATAAGTGAATTTATTACCAGTGTTTTTAAAGTCTGTTTAATTTTCATCGGCTCTCTTTTAGCTTGTTTTC
>CAZEPM010000013.1:0-27279 GCA_964514145.1 uncultured Bacteroides sp. | reverse complement strand
CAACATATCTGTTCCCATAAGGGGTAAAATTTTTTGTAAAGTTACAACTAATAATCACTTACTTGTTACAAAGACTATTTGTTGTTTATTTTTTATTTACTTAATTTGATATATTTTATGCTTTTACGTCCAAAGATACACATCTTTTTTGATTCGCGCAATTATTTATTACAATATTACAAAAAAAAAAAAAGATTCCAAACAACAAGAAAACAACTCCATCCTGTTCGCCCCCATCATCGAAAGTGATGTACCAAAACAAAGACTGGATACCGCTCACGCGGTATCCAGTCTCTTGAAGTTAGTTTATGCAATTTTGAGAGAATTGAAACTTCACAGCCTCGTTGATTCCTTTGTTGTTTTAATAAGCACTAACAATGTTTATAATTATAATAAAGCAAATGAATATTTATATTAAAGCATCAAGTTCCTAACTCGCTTCGGGCTGGCTGGGCAAGATGATGTGAGCCAGTTTCTCGATGGTTTCCATACTCATCTCGCCGGTAAAGTCAATTACCATAAACCGTTTTCCCTGCCGGTGAATCATGACTAACTCCATAATCAGCTCTCCCTGCCGACGTATGTAGATGCGACAATGTTCACCTTTTTTATTGTAAGCAACCATTTCCTCAAACCGCCCGGAGTTTCGTTTGGCAATTTCTTCGGCTTCTTCAAAATAGGTTTCCCCTTTGTCTTCTGCCGTGACCAACTGCATGCTGTTGAGCGTCGAGATGATGTCAATCATTCCCGTAGAGTCGACCAGTTGCTCATTGATGTTCAAAATTTCTTTCATCATACGCGGACTGACATTGATGTTTGTCAGCAACGTATCGTCGGCATATTCCGCCATATATCGTGTTGCAAAGCTTTGTGCCTGCATACCGAGACTGATAAAAATCGAGAGAAAGATCAATCCCCATCGTCTCATTGCAGTTGCTCGGTTTGGGCATTCACGTTGAGCGTATCATGCTCTTGTGTCTGCGATTCTTTGATACTGGCCGACACGCGCATCAAGGCATCAGACACCGTGCCATATGCCCGCAGAGGGTCGGTGTAAGTGTCTTGGCAGGCTTCGTAGTCGTATTCGTCATCCAACAGGTTTTGTTGCAGATAGAAATAACGCGTACCTATACCCAACACGAAGACCAATGCTATCACGGCAGCAGCTTTCAGCAACGGCAACCAGCGATTGCGCGGGGCTATGCGACGGACAGTGGTCACCGGATGTTCGATTTCGGCCAACACACGTTCATCGAAATCCTTACCGAGCCCGATGTGTGAGGCTGTTTGCTGATAGGCAAACAATGCCTTATAAGGCAGCAAATGAGCAGGTACTTCTTTCTGCTGAAAGAAAATGCGTAAGATCTGCTCTTCCTCCAGCGAAGTTTCACATTGCCAATAACGCTCCAGTAACTGTTCAATATACTTATAATCCATAACCGTCGATTTCCGTGTATTGTTCTTTTATTTTTTGTCTGGCTCGAAACAGGGTGATTTTCACCTGTCCTTCGCTCAAATTCATAATGTCAGCTATCTCCTGATAGCTCTTTCCTTCGATGTCTCTCAGCTGTAAAATAGTGCGCTGTTTTTCGGGCAACGCATCGATAAGCCTATGCACGAGCCTCAGCTGTTCGTCAGCAACCAACCTTGTATAAGGGTCAGACCCTTCGTCTGTCCGGCCACGTGCAGTTTCGTCAGTCAGTTCTTCGTGTTGCGACTCCATCAGCCGGCTACGGTCGATAGCCATGTTCCGGCAAACGGTAAGACAATAAGCCTCAATGGATTCGAGCCTTTCCCATTCTTCGCGACGGCTCCAAACCTTTATCATCGTGTCTTGTACGACATCTTCCGCTTCCACACTGTCAAGCGTAATGCGAAGCGCAAGCCTGAAAAGTTTATCCTTTAAAGGCAGTATGTCATGTCTGAAACTGAACTTTTGCATCGCTTTCTAAATTAATGACGGATGAACGGGGAAAAAGTTACACGCAAGGGCAAAAAAAACTATTTTTTTGCCCAAACTTTCCAACGTCGGATGCCGAGACGGTGTGGCCTTGCACAGCGTGGTGGCTACGGCCGGTCAGTATGCAATCGGGGGCTGCCCACATTGGCTGACAGGCCTCAACACGACGCAACACCGACGAACATAACCTTCTGCTGTCAACACTGTGGGCATACATGCCCGTTGGTGTGTTTCCAAATATTGTGCTATTGAGTGAGTTATCGCTCGATAATTGTGCCGGCATTGGCCAGACCAAGCAGGTCTGCCCGCGTGATGATCACACGACTGACGCCGGCATCGAGCGCATTGAGTGCATTTTCTATTTTGGGAATCATGCCTCCCTGAATGGTGCCGTCAGCTACCAATGCCTCGAAGGTCTGACGGGTGAGACGCGGAATAACACTGTCGTCATCGGCCTCACTGCGAAGGACTCCTTTTTTTTCGAAACTGTAAATGAGCGTAACATCGAACAGACCGGCCAGCGATTTGGCGGTTTCGCCGGCAATGGTGTCGGCATTGGTATTGAGCATGTGTCCGTTGCCATCGTGTGTGAGTGGCGCCATCACCGGCACAACTCCCTGTCGGATGAGTTCGCCAAGCAGGGAAGCGTCTACGCATTCCACATCGCCCACGTAGCCATAATCGATGTCGGTTACCGGTCGTTTGACGGAGCGGATAACATTCATGTCGGCACCTGTCAGTCCCAGCGCATTGACCCCTCGTGCCTGCAATCCGGCTACAATGTTTTTGTTGACCAGTCCACCGTAGACCATCGTGACGACTTGCAGGGTTTCGGCATCGGTGATGCGCCGTCCGTTCACCATACGGCTTTCGATACCCAGACGAGTGGCCAGCCGTGTGGCCGACCGGCCGCCACCATGTACCAGCACTTTGTATCCTTCAATGGCGGAAAAGTCTTGCAACAACTGCGCCAGCGTATCGGGTTCTTCCACAATCTTGCCGCCTACTTTTACGAGTGTAAGTTTTTCTTTCATCTGTTTATTCCAAGTAAGTATATCCATAGAGTCCGGAACGATAGTTAGAAAGGAATTCCTTGCCTTCTTCCACCGAAATTTTACCTTCTTTGACCGACTTGGTAACCCATGTCTCGAGCGTACGAACGAGTTTCTTCGGGTTGTATTGTACGTAGTCGAGCACTTCGGCCACCGTTTCGCCGTCGATGAGCTGGTCAATGCTGTAGCCCTCGTCGTTCACACTGATGTGTACGGCATTCGTGTCGCCAAACAAGTTATGCATATCGCCTAGAATTTCCTGATACGCACCCACGAGAAACACACCAATATAATAAGGCTCTTTTCCTTTTTTCAAGTTATGTACCGGCAGATAGTTGGAAACGTTCCGGGTTGAGATGAAATTGGTAATTTTTCCGTCGGAGTCGCACGTAATGTCTTGCAGCGTGGCCAATCGGTCTGGCTTTTCGTCGAGCCGCTGTATGGGCATAATGGGGAATATCTGGTCAATTGCCCACGAGTCGGGCAAGGACTGGAAAAGCGAGAAGTTGCAGAAGTATTTGTCAGCTAACAACTTGCCAAGTGTTCGGAATTCGTCGGGCGCATGTTTGAGCTGGAGTGTCATCTGGTTGATTTCGCGCGTAACCGACCAATAGAGCCGTTCAATCTGTGCGCGGGTTTTCAAGTCGACAATGCCGTGGCTGAACAGGTCGAGCGCTTCTTCCCTAATTTGCTGTGCATCGTGCCAGGCCTCGAGCATTTTACTTTGGTTCAAGTTATCCCAAATGTCATAGAGTTCCTGCACCAGTTCGTGGTCGTTTGAACTGACTTCCCAATCTTCGTCCATTTCGGGCAAGCTGGCCGTTTCGAGCACCTCGAAAATCAGTACGGAATGATGGGCTGTCAGCGAGCGTCCGCTCTCCGTAATGATATTGGGATGCGGAATATGATTTTTGTCGGAAACATCAACAAAGGTTGAAATGGAGTCATTGACATATTCTTGGATGGAGTAGTTCACACTGCTTTCGCTGCTCGACGAGCGTGTCCCGTCATAATCCACGCCCAGTCCGCCGCCGATATCAACAAAGCTCACGTTGAATCCCATGTGATGTAGCTGCACGTAGAACTGTGAGGCTTCGCGCAACGCAGTCTTGATGCGACGAATTTTGGTGACTTGGCTGCCGATGTGGAAATGAATTAGCTTGAGGCAATCTTTCATGTCTTTCTTCTCCAGAAAATCGAGCGCTTCCAACAGTTCACTGGACGTCAGTCCGAACTTGCTTGCATCACCTCCACTTTCTTCCCATTTACCGCTTCCCGAAGAAGCCAGTTTGATTCGGATGCCGATGTTAGGGACAACATTCAGTTGCTTGGCCAGTCGGGCTATCAGCTTCAGCTCGTTGATTTTTTCCACCACAAGAAAGATGCGCTTTCCCATTTTTTGCGCCAACAGTGCCAGTTCTATGTAGCTTTCATCTTTATATCCGTTGCAAATCACCAATGAGTCACTATCCGTATTGAGCGCAATCACCGCATGAAGTTCCGGTTTCGAACCTGCTTCTAGTCCGAGATTGAATTTCTTTCCGTGACTGATGATCTCTTCGACTACCGGCCTCATCTGATTGACTTTAATGGGGTAGACGATGAAATTCTGGGCTTGATAACCGTATTCATCAGCGGCAATTTGAAAACATCGTGCTGTTTTCTCTATCCGATTATCCAGAATATCGGGGAAACGAATCAATACGGGAGCCGTCATGTCGCGCAACTGAAGTTCGTCCATCAACTCTTTCAAGTCTACAGCTACTCCGGTTTTGCGGGGAGTTACTACCACATGTCCCGTCTCGTTAATTCCAAAATAAGAGGTTCCCCAACCCGTTATGTTATAGAGTTCCTCAGAATCTTCAATGCGCCATTTTCTCATTGCTTCAATATCAAAAAAAGTATTATAGGTTTAACAAGTTACGTAATTGAGCGACTGTTGCCTTGATTTGCGAACTGTTTTCTAAAAGATTTGTAACCAACTGATAGGTTGCCTTTTCGTAGAAGGGGACTCGTTTTGCCAGTGACTCCTCGATGTAGGCTTTCAGTTCGTCGTGTTTTTTTTGCGCCAGCAACGGACGTTTGGCTTGTCCATGCTGCAAATGACGAAACAGTACTTCCGGTGTGGCCTTGAGATAGACGGTCTGCGCCTGCCGGTTCATATAGTCGATATTGTCGAAAAAACAAGGGGTTCCTCCACCGGATGCAATGACTACATTTTCGAACTCGGCCACTTCGTGAAGCATCTCACATTCCAATTTGCGGAATCCGTCTTCTCCGCGTTCGACGAACAACTGTGTAATCGTCCGACAAAAACGATTTTCGATATACCAATCCAAGTCGATGAATGACAATCCGAGATCTTCAGCCAGAAGTCGCCCTAAGGTTGTTTTTCCTGACCCCATGTAGCCGACTAATATGATTCGCGTCATAAGCTATTTTTTCTTAGTTGTGTGACGTTTCGATCCAGAGTATTCCTTTTTATCTTGCTTGCTGATTATCTCCATACACTGGGCCAAATCCAAATCTTTCGGATCTGTTTTCAAGGTTTTAGGAATGCGATAGTTTTTCCCTTTATAACTCAAGTAAGGCCCATAGCGGCCATTGAGCACTTCCAATTCCGGTTCTTCGGCAAACTGCTTGATGTGTTTTTGAGCTTCCTGAATGCGTTTGGCCTGAATCAGGGCAATGGCTTCGTCTAAGGTAAACGTCATGGAATCTACTCCTTTTTCGAGCGAGAAGAATTTCCCGTCGTGCCGCACATAGGGTCCGAAACGGCTGGAGCCTATCACGACTTCTTTACCCTCGAACTCTCCTACCATACGTGGCAGCTTAAACAAATCGAGAGCTTCTTCGAGGGTCAATGTCTCAATGGACTGTCCTTTCTTTATTTGAGCGAAGCGAGGTTTCTCTTGATCGTCAGCCGTACCAATTTGCACCATTGGTCCGAAACGACCGATTTTAACGAATACCGGCTTACCACTCACAGGATCTTTACCCAGTTCACGTTCACCAATGCGACGTTCGGTTTTGATGGCAAGCGTGTTTTCTACCATCGGTTCAAACTGCCCGTAAAAAGCTTTGATGAGTGATATCCATTCTTTATGGCCTTCAGCCACCTCATCGAATTCCTTTTCGATATTGGCCGTAAAATTATAATCTAATATTTCAGGGAAATATTTCATCAGGAAATCGTTGACCACAATGCCTGTATCCGTTGGCAGGAGTTTGCCTTTTTCGCTGCCGACAGTTTCTGTTTTCGTTGTGGAGATGATTTTGTCACCCTCCAAAGTCAGTGAATGGAAGATACGTTCCGTGCCTTCTTTATTGCCTTTTTCTACGTATTCGCGTTGTTGGATGGTGGAAATTGTGGGCGCATACGTAGACGGACGGCCAATGCCCAGTTCTTCCAACTTGCGTACCAAGCTGGCTTCCGTATAGCGCGGTGAATGTTGGGAGAAACGTTCCAAAGCCGTAATGGTCTTGCGTGTCAGTTTGTCACCTTTTTGTATCAACGGTAATAGCCTGATTTCGTCATCCGACTGTTCGTCGTCATCATACGATTCTTTGTAAACCCGAAGGAACCCGTCGAACTTCATTACCTCACCCGTAGCTACGAACATTTCAGGCTGTCCTGACACAGAAATCGTCACCGTCGTCTTTTCCAAAAGTGCATCTACCATTTGCGAAGCGATTGTGCGTTTCCAGATCAGGTCGTAAAGACGCTTTTCTTGCGAAGTACCCTCAATGGTCTGTCGATTCATATCGGTGGGACGGATGGCTTCGTGGGCTTCTTGTGCTCCTTTGCTCTTGGTGGCATAATGACGAGACTGCACGTAGGATTCACCCATGAGGGAAAGGATGATTTCCCTACTTTCCTCAATGGCCAACGAAGAGAGATTGACCGAGTCCGTACGCATGTAAGTGATATGTCCCGACTCATACAAGCGTTGGGCTATCATCATGGTTTGCGCTACGGTAAAGCCCAATTTGCGTGCCGCCTCCTGCTGAAGCGTAGATGTTGTAAAAGGTGCAGCCGGTGACTTTTTAATTGGACGGATCACGATATCTTCGATGACAAATTGTGATGACTTGCATTTTTCGAGAAAAGCATGCGCCTCCGCTTCGGTCTTGAACCGCGTATTTAGTTCGGCACGTATTTCGCTACTCATCCCGTCAGGAGTCGACGTGTTGAACAATGCCGTCACCCGAAAAGAAGCTTCGCTTTTGAAACTTTGTATTTCCCGTTCCCGTTCCACAATCAGGCGCACGGCTACGGATTGCACACGTCCGGCCGAAAGTGCGGGTTTAACCTTGCGCCAAAGCACGGGAGAGAGTTTGAAACCCACAATCCGATCGAGCACCCGACGTGCCTGCTGGGCATTTACCAGATTTATATCTATTGAGCGCGGTGTTTGGATAGCTTTCAAAATAGCATTCTCGGTAATTTCATGAAAAACGATGCGTTTCGTATGCTCAGGATTCAAGCCTAAGACTTCATACAAGTGCCATGATATCGCTTCTCCTTCGCGGTCTTCATCTGATGCCAGCCACACGGTTTCTGCTTTTTTGGCTTCGTTTTTCAACTCGGCTACCAGCTTTCTTTTATCTGCCGGTATTTCATAATCCGGTTCAAAAGTATCTGTATTGATGCTGAATTCTTTCTTTTTCAAATCGCGGATATGACCGTAACTTGATAATACCTTGTAGTCTTTCCCAAGAAACTTTTCAATGGTTTTAGCTTTTGCCGGAGATTCTACAATGACGAGGTTTTTCTGCATGTCTATGTGTCGTAAATAATTCTATTACAATTACCGCGACAAAAGTAGGAAAAAACTGAATGTACGAACATCTTATAAAATATAAATCTACATTTTTTTGCTAAAACACGCATTACCCTTGATTTTTCGGTATACTGACCTACATAATAAACAAAAGCACAGGGAACTTCTCAGTCCCTTGTGCTTAATCTTTAACCTAAACCTTAACTATGAAAAATCTATAGAGTTTTACTAGGAGGGAAAACCTATAGGGCTTTTCCACGTTCAAATATACGAATAATTGACAACTTAATCAAAGAAATGGCGAAAAATTGCTCACAGTTTAAGCTTTGTTAATATATTTATGTTTCAGTTATAAAGTTTATTTCGTCAAATCGTCACAAATCACCGATTTTATGGGCTTATAAAAACAAACCGTTGCCGAACGTTTAGAGAACAAATAAAAAATGATACGGAATTGATTTAGAGTCATTATCTTTGCACACATTTATTATCAAACCACCACTTTTTATGATGCAAAAAAAAGAAGCAGACTTAAAATCTGCCATTATTAGCAAAAAACTCTTTATTGAAACTTACGGTTGTCAAATGAATGTGGCCGACAGCGAAGTGATTGCTTCCATCATGCAAATGGCCGGATACCAGCTCTGCGACACGCTCGACGAAGCTGACGCCATCTTTCTCAACACGTGTTCCATTCGCGACAACGCCGAACAGCGGATTCTGGGACGACTTGAATATTTCCACGCCATACGACAGAAAAGGAGCAAACGGCTGATTGTCGGAGTGCTGGGCTGTATGGCCGAACGTGTAAAAGACGACCTGATTAACCGTCATCACGTTGATTTGGTTGCCGGCCCCGATGCTTACTTGACGCTACCCGACCTGATAGCTGCAGCCGAAATCGGAGAAAAAGCAATCAACATTGCCCTATCGACCACGGAAACCTACCGCGACATCATTCCCTCGCGCATTTGCGGCAATCACATCTCCGGTTTTGTTTCTATCATGCGCGGATGCAATAATTTCTGTCATTACTGCATCGTTCCCTACACACGAGGCCGTGAACGAAGCCGCGACGTGGAAAGCATTCTCAACGAAGTGGCCGATCTGGAAAGACGTAACTACAAAGAAGTCACTCTGCTTGGACAAAATGTCAATTCGTATCGTTTTGAACACAAAGGGAAAATCATCACATTTCCCACCCTGCTGCGACTAGTTGCCCGTTCGGCACGCAACATGCGCATACGCTTCACGACTTCACATCCTAAGGACATGAGCGACGAAACCTTGCATGTCATTGCAGAAGAGGCCAACGTGTGCAAACATATACATCTGCCCGTACAAAGCGGCAGCAACCGCATCCTTCATCTGATGAACCGCAAATACACCCGCGAATGGTATCTCGATCGCGTTGCCGCCATCCGTCGCATCCTTCCGGACTGCGGCCTGACTACAGACATTTTCTGCGGATATCATTCCGAAACCGAAGAAGACCATCAACAGTCGCTTGCCCTGATGCGAGCGTGTGCATACGACGCCGCTTTCATGTTCAAGTATTCGGAACGACCGGGAACATATGCATCCAAACACCTGCCAGACAATATCCCCGAAGAGGTAAAGATACGTCGACTCAACGAAATCATTGCGCTGCAAAACCAGTTATCGGCCGAAAGCAACCAACGCTGCGTCGGAAAAACATATGAAGTGCTTGTTGAAGGCATCTCAAAACGCTCGCGCGAACAGCTCTATGGCCGTACGGAACAAAACAAAGTTGTAGTATTCGACCGTGGCAATCACCGCATAGGCGACTACGTCAACGTGTGCATCACGGAGTCTACATCGGCCACACTCAAGGGCAAAGCCATATAAAACAACTCTCATATTATCCTTTCTATCTCGTGCATGCATGTTACAAAAAAAAGCAACCTGCATGCACGATTTTTCTCATCCAACCAAGTCTGTTTTGCCCTGTCCGGCCTTGAACAGCCATTAAAAATCCGTTAAACTCACTTAATATCTTATAGTAGCAATATTTTTATTTTGTTCCTTTGCAGAAATTTAGGTGTATCGTTCTCTTTCACTACGAAAATTCGCACAGATTGAAGATGGGAAACAGGCAAACAATCTGCTATTTTGATATGCAATTCGTTACGTCCTGCATTAGTACGACAATGGTACTTGTGTTGCTGGGACTGACCGTTTTTTTCGTCTTATCGGCTCAAAGCCTTTCCGCCTACGTGCGCGAGAATCTCAACTTCACCGTATTGGTACGCGAAAACGTTTCTGAGTCAGACATCCTGAAATTCCAACAAGAGCTAAACAAATACCCTTTTGTGAAATCTTCACTCTACATCTCCAAAGAACAAGCCCTCAAAGAACAGACAGAAGCCATGGGGAGTGACCCTGCCGAATTTATAGGCTACAATCCGTTTTCGCCCATCATCGAAGTAAAACTCCTTTCAGCATACGCCAATACTGACAGCATTGCATGGGTTAAATCCTTGATTGAGCAAAACAAGATAGTCGGCGAAGTCGATTATCAGGAAGCGTTGATTCAGTCGGTCAACACCAACCTTCACAAAATCAGTCTGGGATTGCTCGCATTGGCCGGACTGCTGACACTCGTTTCGTTTGCACTCATCAACAATACCATCCGCCTGACCATCTATTCCAAACGTTTCCTTATCCACACCATGAAGCTGGTAGGAGCCAGTTGGGGATTCATCCGACGTCCGTTTCTCGTGCGCAACTTCTGGATTGGAATCATCTCCGGCCTGCTGGCCGGTGTCGTGCTGCTGGGTGGTGCCTACGCATTGGTACGCCATGAGCCCGACTTGCTTGCGGTTATCACCACCGGAATCCTGCTGCGGGTCGTTGCTTCCGTATTGGTTTTTGGTGTCATCATCACATGGCTGTGTGCCTATTTCTCTATAAATAAATACCTGCGCATGCGCGCAGACACCCTATATTATACATAACTATTATGGATAGAACTAAATTTGCATTCGACAAGACAAATTTCATCTTGCTCATCATAGGAGCTGTGATTATCATCACAGGCCTATTGTTAATGACTGGTCCCGGTTCCGACGAAACCGCTTTCGAGCCGGATATTTTCAGCACACGCCGCATTGTTGTCGCCCCCATTGTTAGCTTTGTAGGATTCGTATTCATGATTTACGGTATTCTCCACAAACCTTCTTCTACCAAAAACAACGAATAAGAGTCATGCAAGAGAACCTAAATCTTTTTCAAACCATCATCATCGCCATCGTAGAGGGACTGACAGAATTTCTTCCCGTTTCTTCTACGGGACACATGATTATCACCCAGCATCTGCTAGGAGTAAAAAGCACAGACTTCGTCAAAGCATTCACCTTTATCATACAGTTTGGCGCCATCCTCTCAGTGGTATGCTTATATTGGAAACGTTTTTTCAGCCTGAACCGCACGCCTGCTCCGGCTGGAAGTTCTGCTCTGAAACGTTTTCTCCACAAATATGATTTCTATTGGAAACTGTTCATAGCCTTTATTCCGGCCGCCGTGTTGGGACTCCTGTTTAGCGACGTTATCGATGCCATGCTCGAAAGTGTAATCGTCGTAGCCGTCATGCTGATTGTCGGCGGCATCTTCATGTTGTTTTGCGACCGGATTTTCGGCAACGGAAGCGAAAAAACACCTATGACAGAAAATCGCGCATTCATTATCGGATTGTTTCAGTGCATCTCGATGATACCGGGCGTATCGCGTTCCATGGCCACCATCGTCGGAGGTATGTCACAAAAACTTACCCGCAAGGCTGCTGCCGAGTTCTCCTTCTTTTTGGCCGTGCCCACCATGTTTGCCGCCACCGTCTACAAGATAGGTAAACTCCTGATAGAGGACGGTACAGGAATCATCATGGATAATTTGAAAACGCTGATTGTAGGCAATCTGGTCGCATTCCTCATTGCCATGCTTGCCATCAAGTTTTTCATCCGTTTCGTAACAAAATACGGATTTGTCTTCTTTGGATGGTATCGCATCATTGTAGGAACTGTCATACTCATTCTGTTGCTTTTAGGTTATAATTTGGAATTAGCTTAATGGACTTTAAAAAAGGAGCGGTCATATACGTCAACAAACCCTACAAGTGGACATCATTCGGAGTGGTGAGCAAAGTGCGCTACCTCGTGTGCCGAAAGCAGGGTGTGAAAAAGCTAAAAGTCGGACATGCGGGCACACTCGACCCGTTGGCCACAGGAGTTATGATAATCTGCACGGGCAAAGCCACCAAACGCATCGAAGAATTTCAATACCAGACAAAAGAATATGTAGCTACCCTGCGACTGGGCGCAACAACTCCATCATACGACCTCGAGAAAGAAATCGACGCAACGTATCCTACGGAGCACATCACACGCGAATTGGTAGAACAGACACTCAGCCGGTTTACAGGCAGCATCGAGCAAGTACCACCTTCCTTTTCCGCCTGCAAAATCAATGGCAAACGCGCATACGACTTGGCCAGAAAAGGAGAAGACGTAACCCTGAAAGCCAAAACACTGGTTATCGACGAGATTGAATTGTTGGAATGCAACCTGCCGGATCTGCTCAAAATACGTGTGGTTTGCAGCAAGGGCACCTACATACGCGCACTGGCTCGCGACATCGGAGAAGCACTGGGAAGCGGCGCACACCTGATTGCCTTGGAACGCACTCGCGTGGGAAACATCCGATTGGAAGACTGCCTCACCCTCGAAGAAACCGAAAAATGGATAAACGAACAGCACATTGACACAGGAGAAAACGAATAAATCAAAATATTATGAAGCTATCGCAATTTAAATTCAATCTGCCGCAAGAGCAAATAGCCCTACATCCGGCTCCTCACAGAGACGAATGCCGCCTCATGGTCGTGCATAAGAAAAGCGGTGAAATCGAGCACCGCATGTTCAAAGACATTCTTGAATATTTTGATGATAAGGACGTATTTATCTTCAATGACACCAAAGTATTTCCGGCACGCCTCTACGGAAACAAAGAAAAGACCGGTGCACGCATCGAAGTATTCCTCTTGCGCGAACTCAACGAAGAGTTTCGCCTGTGGGACGTATTGGTCGACCCCGCCCGCAAAATACGCATCGGCAACAAACTCTATTTTGGCGAAGACGATTCGATGGTGGCCGAAGTGATAGACAACACCACCTCGCGCGGACGCACCTTGCGCTTTCTCTACGACGGGCCGCACGACGAATTCAAGAAAGCGCTCTATGCTTTGGGCGAACCACCCTTGCCTTCATTCATCAACCGGCCGGCCGAACCCGAAGACACCGAAGACTTCCAGACCATCTTTGCCAAAAACGAAGGAGCCGTAACCGCACCGACTGCCGGACTGCACTTCAGCCGGGAACTGATGAAACGCATGGAAATCAAAGGCATAAACTTCGCTTTCATCACCTTGCATGCCGGACTGGGCAATTTCCGCGAAATCGACGTGGAAGACCTCACCAAGCACAAAACGGACTCCGAACAAATGTTTATTGAGCGCGAGGCTACAGAGATTGTCAACGCAGCCAGAGATGGCGGACACAACATTTGCGCCGTCGGCACCACCGTGATGCGCGCCATCGAAACCGCCGTCGGCACCGACGGACACCTGAAAGAGTTCGAAGGATGGACAAACAAGTTCATCTTCCCGCCCTATGAATTTTCCGTAGCCAACAGCATGATAAGCAACTTCCACATGCCATACTCCACACTCCTGATGGTCGTATGCGCCTACGGCGGTTACGACCTGATTATGCACACCTACGACGTGGCGTTGAAAGAAGGTTACAAATTCGGTACCTACGGCGACGCCATGCTTATCATCGACTAACTCCGTATGACAACCGTCTATCTGGGTCTGGGAACTAATCTGGGCAACAAAACGGCCAACCTGTACGCAGCCGTTCACGAAATAGACATACAGATAGGGAAGGTCACTTCCCTATCTGCTTTTTATGAGACACTTCCGTGGGGATTTGAGTCGACACACCCATTCCTCAATGCCGTCTGCCGGATAGAGACCACCCTGACACCTCACCAAGTGCTCGACCGCACACAAACCATCGAACAATCGTTGGGACGCACACAAAAAACAACCGACAGACAGTACACCGACCGGCCGATAGACATCGACCTCCTGCTCTACGACCAACTCATCCTAAACACCCCCACCCTGACAATCCCCCATCCGCTGATGTGTGAACGACGATTCGTGCTCGAACCGCTAACCGAAATCGCCCCTGACTTCATCCATCCCATCCGCCATCGCACCATCCGCGAACTGTTAAGCAAACTACGCTAAGAACCAACCACTTACGAACACCTGCAGACCAAACAACGTTCCCACGGCCAAATACTGAGGCTCCGAGGGCCGGATACCGAGTCTACCACACCCGGATAGCAAGGCTACGACGCCCGGATGATACAGACCGGAGGGAGAGAAAGAATATCATACTGCAAAATACCTACAACTAGGTATAAACCATGCCGTCGCACTGTCGGGCGATTCATCCTAAAATTCACACAAAAGTTTCATTGAAATATCCATACAATCAACTGTCAAGAAAATAGTTATTCCTACCTTTTTCCGCTCATTTTTTAAACGATTACCATCCATACAAAACAAGGAATCTGTAAAAAATGTAAATATTTACCAATTAAGCATTATTAATTTTTTACCCCCCCCCTTTTTGTATATTACAACCATATTTAATAACAGTAAAATACTTTTATAAGATTTTTTATGACAATTCTAAATAAACGAAATTTTTCGTTATCGCAATAATTAGGTATCGGTGTTTTCTACTTGAATCTTTCATCAGAGTGATTTCAGGAGCAACGAGGTTCACTCGATTGAGCGAAGCAAGAAAAAAATAGATAAATCCTGTTAGTATTATGATGTAATTAAATTAATTCGAATGGCAAAAAGGAAAATAAAGTGTATCAGACTGTTGAGAACGGTATGTGCATGTATGTACTTATGTGGATGGGCTTCCGTGCAGATGATGGCTCAAAATCCGAATAACATAAGAGTTTATGGTACAGTGCTTGATGAGTCCAACAAGCGGACACCCCTTGAGTTTGTTTCTGTCTCGTTTCCTGATTATGCTATAGGAACGATGACTAATGAGCAAGGCAACTATACATTGTTGAATGTGCCGACAGGAAGGGCGCGTCTGCAAGTAAGGTATTTGGGTAAACTTCCTATCGACACGATTATTCATGTCACCCGCGATATGGAGCTAAACTTTGTGTTACGCAACGAAAACTTCAAACTCGAAGAAGTAGTGGTGACAGCCACAACCAACGAAGCGGGTAAGGCGACATCGTCCGTCATCTCACGCACAGCGATGGATCACATGCAAGCGACCAGTTTGTATGACCTCATGTCGCTTCTGCCCGGCGGACTATCGACTAATCCCGACTTGAGTTACACCCAACAAATCAATATCCGTCAGTATGGCAGCTCATCGGATGCGGCCGCCCTTTTCAACTCACAGGGAACGGCTATCGTCAAGGACGGAGCGCCGATCTCGAACAACGCCAACCTGTCGGCCATGAGTCCTACGGTTAACTCCTCAAGCGGCACTACGTCGTCTTTGGCGGGAGGAGCTTCCCCAAGCGGTGGAGTGGATGTGCGTAGTATCTCTACGGAAAACATCGAATCGGTAGAAGTCATCCGAGGCATTCCGTCGGTGGAATACGGCGATTTAACAGCCGGCGCCGTGATTATCCACACAAAAGCCGGCCGTGAGCCATTGCGGGTAAAAGCCAAAGCCAACCCGAATGTTTACCAAGGTTCTGTCGGAACGGGATTTGAGCTAGGTGAGAATAAAGGAACTCTGAATATTAGCGGCGACTACGCCTATAACACGAACGACCCGGTATCCTCATACAGACATTATCAGCGTGCCACCGGACGGGCACTCTATTCGAATGCCTTCTTCAATAACAAGTTGCAAACCAATACATCGCTGGATATTGTCTATGGAGAAGATACACGCGAGCAAAATCCGGACGATGAGACTACGCAAACCAAGTCTAGCGGACGTGACTTGGGATTTACCTTCAACACCAACGGCACATGGAACATCAATAAGGGCTGGCTGCAAAACATCCGTTATACGCTATCCACGACATATATGTCCAAGCAAAGCTCTTATCAACAGCTTTATTCTGCGGCAGCCATTCCTTATTCAATGACGACCATAGATAATACGACACTGACTAACATTGCGGGACAACATTTATATGATGCCGATGGCAATGAAATCACGAATTTCACCGATGCAGATGCCGGAAACTTTGCAGCTTATGTGCCCGATGAATATCTCGGATATTATGAAATCGACAGCCGGGAAGTCAATGTCTACGCCAAGGTAACAGCAAATTTCTTCAAACGGTTTGGCAACGTTTACAACCGCTTCCTAGTGGGTGCCGATTTTAAGTCAGACGGAAATGTAGGCGACGGAAAGACTTTTAACCCGACAACTCCTCCTTACAGAAGTTACGGTTCAAACGCGTCTTTTCGTCCACGCGCTTACAAAGACATCCCCTTTATTAATCAGGTAGGTGTTTTTGCAGAAGAAAACTTCAACTGGCGCATCGGCGAACGTAACTTCAACATCCAGGCAGGTGTACGCTATGACCACGTGTCAGTGGCCGGCGGTGCACTTTCGCCCCGTGTCAACGCTTCGTTTGACGTCATTCCGGGATGGTTCACGATTCGCGGCGGTTATGGCATCACAGCCAAAATGCCGACCTTGTTGTATCTCTATCCTGAAAATGCTTATTTTGAGTACATCAACATCAACGAATTGTCGAATGAAAGCATTGCTGAAGACGAACGGGTATTCATGACCACCACCCGCGTCTTTGAAGTAAACAACGATGACCTGAAGATTGCCAAGAACCATAAAGCTGAGATTGGTTTCGATGTGTTTTGGGGCAAGGTGAAACTCGGAGTGACCGGCTACATAGAAAGATTGAAAAACGGCTATACGCTGGGACAAGACCTCACAACCTTTCGACCGGTGACATGGAATGAATATGGACGAAATGATGAGAATGAGTTCGTCCTCACCGGCAGCTATCCGGTTTTGGCTACTTATTATCGTCCGACCAATAATTTGTTCGTCACGAACAAAGGAGTAGAATTTGACTTGAACTTCGGCCGCATTGATGCCATACGTACCTCATTTAACCTGTCAGGAGCATGGGCACGCACGGAGACTTACGACAACGGATACAATTTCTACGACAACAGTTCGGGAACAGACAGTTACAATGTGGCCATCTATGCCCCAAAGAGCTATACACGCTATTATCAACAGTTCTCGACCACGCTGCGGGCTACACACAACATTCCTCGTATCGGCTTTGTTGTCACGCTAACCACACAAGCCGTATGGCAAGACGCCGATTGGGGAAAATACTATTACAATGATGTGTTGCCCATCGGATACATTTCAAAGGAAGACGGTTCTGTCACGATGTTCGAGCCGGGACAATATACGACGGCCGAATCCTTGCAGGAGGCCGGATTGGGTTATTTGATAAACCCGACTCCCAGCCGTACGTATGAAACCAAGGAATCCTATTCCCCCTATTTCTGCTTTAACCTGAATCTGACAAAGGAAATCAGCGACATGCTCCGCGTGTCATTCTTTGCCAACAACATGTTCAGAAGTTATCCAAGAAAAGAATCCAAACGTAATCCCGGTAGTTATACGACCATGAACAACCGGTTCTACTTCGGTCTGGAATTATCATTAACCCTTTAACGAGCAAAACTTATGAAAAAATATATCCTGTCTTTATATGCAAGCTTACTGGTATTTGCATCATGCGACACCTTCAGTGACATAAAGGGTGGCAGTGAAGTGACTCCCATTGAAGTTTCAGTCAATCTGACACTGGCTATAGAGAATATCGCAACGATTCAAGACCTGACGGTCAACTTCGATAATTATGATGAAGATTTGCATATCAGCCAAGAATGCACCGGCGAATCGGTCACGGTGGGAGGTATCATTCCCGGCATTTGGACGATTACTGCATCGGGTACCGTGTTTGATACAGACGATACTGAATACTATGTCAACGGCAGCATTGCCAACCGAGCCATCTACAACAACGGTACGACATTGGACATCACGATACAGGGACTTGAGGTTAGTCCGTTGGTATTTAAAGAACTATACTACGCCGGATGT
Organism: uncultured Bacteroides sp.; assembly: GCA_964514145.1. Taxonomy (GTDB): domain Bacteria; phylum Bacteroidota; class Bacteroidia; order Bacteroidales; family Bacteroidaceae; genus Phocaeicola_A. Next base: position 9,239 of record CAZEPM010000013.1, on the reverse strand, counting down.
ACAAATGTCGCAGGCTCGAACTATTTTAGAGACAATTTCTATGAACTCTACAACAACTCGTCAGAAGTGCAATATCTGGACGGTGTTCATATAGCAAACTTGTACCCGACAGCCAGTACTTCGAGCTTGCCCGTATGGCCGGAGGAAGACGGGGACAACTATGCCTATGCCGCGCGCGTGTGGAAATTTCCCGGCAGCGGCACGGACTATCCGCTGGAGCCCGGTGAATCTTGCGTACTCGCACAGTTAGCCGTCAACCACCAGTTGGAAATCTACAACCCCAACAGCCCTGTAGACTGCAGCAGTGCCGAGTTTGAGTTCTACATGAACAGCACCACCTATCCCGACCAACCAGCCTACAACATGGAACACGTATTCTACAACGGCTCGGCCAGCATAGGCACTGTTCAGCAATACCTGACAACCGTATTCGGCCCAGCCATGGTCATCTTTCGGGTACCCGAAGACGAAACTTGGGATCCTGTCAACGATGCAAATATGCATACGACAAACTTGGGTTCCAGTTCTTCCACACTCTATGCCAAGATACCCGTCCGTTATGTGCTTGACGGAGTGGAATGTGTTGATGACGAGACAGCCGTAACAGAAAAGCGCATGCCGACCGTGATTGACGCCGGAGTAACCTACGTAGGCTCCACCTACTGCGGCTTAAGCGTAGCCCGCAAGCCCATGTATGATGACGACGGAGAAATGATCCGTCGGGAAGACGGTTCTCTCATATTCCAAGACACCAACAACAGTACCAATGATTTCGATAGGGAGCTGATTCCCATGCTCCGCCGTTACGACACGGGAATGCCAGCATGGAACCATACACTCCAATAAAAATCATCAATGACAAAAAGTGAAAAACAATGAAACAGTTTAACCACATATTCAGAAAGACTTGCCTGACCGTCTTTGTGTGTACGGCAAGCATATATACCCACGCACAGGGTTTCTCCGCTGCCGGAACAGAATGGCTGAAAGAACAAAGACTCTGGTTCCAGTCACAAAATGCCGCAGGAAGCATATTTGATGACACACAGAACTACTCAAACGTAGAGCTCAATTATCAAAATGAGAACGGCACTTTCACACGCCCGCAAAAGGGATATAAGGAACAGACCGTAGGGGTAAGCAGCGAAGGTTTCCTCAATCTGAAAGATGCCCTCGTATGGGGTTCCTTCTCCTTCTCGCAGGAAAACAAATATGATGCCGGCTACAACGCATCCATCACCGACCCTTATCGAGGAATGCCCTATTATATTGTGGACAACGGTTACCTGAGCGACTGGCGTAACCAATATTATGACCTCCGTTTCCGAGTAGCCACGCCGCTCTACTGGGATAAACTGGCTTTCGGATTGTCCGGTGTCTATCAAGCCTCACTGGCAGCCAAACAACGTGACCCCCGTGTAGACACGCGTTTCTATACCCTCGAACTGGTGCCCGGCCTGACTTATGCCATCAACGACCGACACCACGTGGGGGCAAACTTCATCTATGCTTCCATCAAGGAAGATTCCCGGATGAGTACGGTGAACTCTTATGTCTATCAAACCTATTACGCCCTATACGGTCTCGGTGTAGCCACTGTCGACATCGGTTCCGGACGTACGACGAACTACTATGGTGACAAGCTGGGCGCTGCTCTGCAATATCAGTATGTCACCCCACAGCTAAACTTGCTCATAGAAGGAACTTATACCAAGAAGGCCGAGATAGCTGAGATAAGCTACACATCGCCACGCAAGCACGGAGCTGTCGACGACCAAGTCTTCCAAGTGGGGTTGAATCTACAAACACGGGGAGGTACGCTGACCCACATCCTGAAGCTCGACTATACTTATCGCGACATCGATGGCATACAATACATCAACCAGTATGACAACAGTATTTCACAAACAGGATGGATGGAACTCTACCATAACATACGTTCCACCTACAAAACCCAACAAGCCAACGCTACCTACTCCATCGTCAAGCCTCAAGACACTGAGTACAACTGGCGCGTTGACCTGTCTGTAGCCTACGAAAGTCAGAATGACGAGTATATCCTCCCCAACTCAACCAAAGATCATAAAAATCTCTACATGCAGCTCGGAGGCAAGAAGAACTTCATCCTCAAGGAGAAGCTTACTCGACGCCTTCTTGTTGCCGCACACGCCGGTTACAACAACAACCTCTCGGGAAGCTATGTCTACGGAGGTCAACATGCCGACTACATCACCGTGACCGAACTGGAAACCGAGGATGAAAACTACCTGACTTCGGATTACTACATGTTGGGAATCTCGGCTGCCTATTCACAACAAATCAAGGCAGAGAGCCGCACCCACATGTTTGTCAAAGCCGGCTTCGATTACGTGAAAACTTCCAATTACGACTTTAGTCACCGAAGTTACTTATCGGTCAGTTTAGGATGTAACTTCTAGCCAAGATGAGATCTGTGATACGGAACAAATGGTCTTGTATTTCCGTATCACAGACCTTTTCTTTCTCTTCACTAACTAATCATATCTACCCATATGTGTATAAAACGTTTTTTGTGGCTTACATGGACTTTCGTTTCTTGCTTCCTTCTCCAAGCGCAAACCGTGAACTATCCCAGTAAGAAGATTACGCACACTTCCTTTGCAATTTTTACCGACCAGCAGACTTGGCAACACTGCCAAGCCGAGTTTGAAGCTTACAAAGACGTATTGGAACAAGAACAACTACCTACATTCATCATCCATGACAATTGGGAAAAGCCGGAGGATGTGAAAGATATCATTATGCGTCTTTACCGAGAAAACAAGCTCGAAGGATGCGTATTCGTGGGCGATATACCTATCCCCATGATACGCAAAGCCCAACATCTCACATCGGCTTTCAAAATGGACGAAGACACCGACTGGCACAAATCTTCCGTTCCGAGTGACCGTTTCTACGACGACCTGCATCTTGAATTTGACTTCATCCGGCAAGACTCTCTCCGGCCTTCCTTCTTTTATTACGAACTTGCTACCAAATCGCCTCAACACATACGCTGTGACATCTACTCCGCTCGCATAAAACCACTGGTTGCCAAAGACATGGATCCTTATCAACAGATACGCGACTATTTGCGGAAAGTAGTCGAAGAACATCGCAGTCCCGAACGGCTTAATCAGTTTTTTTCCTACACCGGACACGGTTCCTATTCCAACTCTCTCACAGCGTGGACAATGGAAGCCTTTACCCTGCGCGAACAAATGCCCGGCGTATTCGACCATGACGGCCGCGCACGCTTCATGCGCTATGATTTCACCGACTATCCCAAGAATGAGGTCATCAATGCCATACGCCGCACTGATCTTGACTTGGCTATTTTCCACGAACACGGGACATTCGACCGACAATATCTTTCTTCCACTCCACCCACGACTACGCTAGCTGCACACATTACTCGTATGAAAGCCGACCGACGTAACTATGCCCGTAGTTGGATAAAGGACGAAAAGGCTCTACACAAGGCATACGCCGACTTAGATTCCATTTACGGGCTGGATTCCACATGGTTTGCCGGCAGAAATGATCCGGCAATGCTGGAACGCGATTCGCTCGACGACCTGCGTACAGGTCTCATATTGACCGATATCACGGCTGCACGTCCCAACGTGCGAATGGTCATCTTTGATGCTTGTTATAATGGTGACTTTCGCGAGGATGATTACATTGCCGGACGCTACATCTTCACCCCCGGACGCTGCCTTGTGACATTTGCCAATTCGGTCAATGTACTTCAGGACAAACAAGCCAATGAACTTTTAGGTCTTCTTGGCATGGGTGCCCGTGTGGGACAATGGGCGAAACTGACCAACGTACTTGAATCGCACATCATCGGTGACCCTACCTATCGCTTCGCTTCCTTCAATGGCATCGATGCTTCCGCACTCTGTGTCCAGCCTTATGATGAGGCTGCCCAGCTTGACTCTCTAGCCTCATCCTATGCCGACATACAATGTCTAGCTCTGCACAACTTACAGCGTAATGGTTATCAAGATATTTCCTCCTTGCTACGTCATACGTTTGAATCCTCAACCTTTGCCACCGTGCGTTATACAGCTCTCGCCTTACTGGAAAAGCTCAACGACGATAATTTCCGTGCCATACTTCCGAAAGCTCTTACCGACCCTAATGAGTTCATTCGTCGAACAGCCGTACACAAGATGGCAGCTGTGGGCTGTGACTCTTACGTTCTCGACCTTGTAAAGACCTATGTGGAAAACCTGCACGATGCCCGCGTAGCATTCAACATCCTGCTTTCACTCTACGTATTCAATCCGGAATCCGTGAATCAAGCCATCGAACAGGTTTTAGATTCTACTACCTACATCATACATGATAAGGAGAAGATTCGTGCAGCCTTGCGCTCAGCTTATTCCAAACGGACATCCTCTGACAGCACTATCATAGGTCGACAAGAAACTGACCGATGGCGATCAATCTACATAAAATCCTTACGCAACCAGCACATACATGGTTCTGTCGATAGTTACTTGCAACTGCTTGAGAGCCCAAACGAAACGGAGGAGATTAAGATAACCATGCTACAAGCCCTCGCATGGTTCAGATCCTCTTACCGCCGGCCTGACATTGCCACTGCCTGTGATCGATTACGTCGTTCTGCCAATGTTTCCGAGACTGTCCGTGCAGAGGCCGAACGCACGTATTACCGACTAACAAACGACTGACAGGACACCTAAAACATGAATAACAGCACAAATCAACCGCTTATGAGAATTAAACTGACCTATCTCCTTATATTGATAACACTAGGGCTCCACGCCCAAACTGTCGTTGAACCACCCACACGCGAATGTCCATCGGCATTTGCCATCGTGGTAGACAGTGTCACTTATGCCCATACACGACCTTCCCTGATGCGTTATCGGGATGCTGTGGAAGCCGACGGACTGTCAACCTATATCGTGAGTGGCAACTGGACGACCCCCGACGAGGTGAAACATGCCATCGTGGATGTTTATCGTCAACGACCCACCTTGGAAGGTATCGTGCTCGTAGGTGATATTCCTGTAGCTCTGATACGCAATGCACAACATCTGACTACAGCTTTCAAGATGAACGAGTCAACATTCCCCTTTCCCCAGTCTTCCGTCCCGAGCGACCGTTTCTATGACGACTTGCATCTAACATTCGACTTTATCCGACAAGATTCTCTGAATCCACGCCACTTCTACTACAAACTTAACGAAGATGGACCTCAAGCTCTACAGCCTACATTCTATTCAGCCCGCATCACCTATCCCGAAGCTTGGGGAAATGACCGATATGAAGCCATCGCAGCTTTTCTAGACAAGGCGGCACGATGCAAACGGGAAATGTCCGACAATCAGTTGGACGTTGTCGTATCATTCAACGGCGGCTCTTACAATTCCGACTGCCTTGCGGCGTGGATGGATGAAGAAAAAGCCTATCGGGAAAATTTTCCTTTAGCATTTCGCCATGCTGCCGGTTTCAAACACCTGAATTTTCGCATGAACGAATCCATGAAGACTTTCCTCATCAACGAACTGCAACGTAAGGAAATCGATGTATTCATGTTCCACGAACACGGATTACCTACTAAGCAAGTCATCAACAATGAACCGGTTGGCAACTCTTTTCATTCACGTCACAAACTAATGAAGCGTACACTTTATCACGAGTTACGCACAGCACTTGACAAGGGAGCAGACAAAGATTCACTCCTGCGAGCCTATACAGCAGAATATCACCTGACACATCATTTCTTTCGTGAACTATATGACACCATTTACTGGCAAAACGACTCCATACAAAACGCTGACTTATACATAGCTCCCGCTGATCTGCGAGGAGTGGACACATATCCCACATTTGTCATGTTTGACGCCTGCTATAACGGTTCTTTTCACGAACCGGACTACCTGGCAGCCTATTATCTGTTCAACGACGGGAGAACAGTAGCCGTACAGGGCAACACACGCAACGTATTGCAAGACCGTTGGACTATTGAACTGATAGGATTATTGAGTCACGGTGTACGCTTAGGACAATGGAACAATCTGACAACCACGTTAGAAGGACACCTGATGGGCGATCCGACTGTTCGCTTCGCCCCAATCGACACCGATTTAGCCTCAACCCTCAGCATGAGTCTGCATAGTAAAGACCCATCATATTGGGAAACGTTGTTAACAAGTCCTTATGCCGACGTGCAAGGATTGGCTTTGCGCTTGCTAGCCGATACAGACAAACTAGACTCAAACGAGTTATTGCAGATCTTTCGTGAAACACCACTAAACACCGTGCGCATGGAAGCCTTGAAATTGTTAAGCCGTTATCGGAATACTGACTTCATGACGGCTGTAAACGAAGGTATCAGAGATTCCTATGAACTTGTGGCACGGCAAAGTGCTGTTTATGCAGCCAAAATAGGAGACACATCACTGTTGGCTACCTATATACAAGCCTGCATTGAGGATACGGAACGTATAAGGGCAAACTATCTGCTCAGCAACGGCTTGACCCTCTTTCCGCAAACAGCTGTTGAACAAGCTCTTGAAGACTATTTCACTACAACCGACCGCATGGATGTTGAAGACGAAAAAGAAGCCGTACGACAAAGTATAGCCAAACAATTTGAACGCGTAGCCGGTATCAACCAACGCATTGCAGACGAGTCACTGACACCGGAACGCCGCATCGCAGCAATCCGCCTGCTGAGAAACAATCCATACCATCCACACATAGATACCTATCTGCAAGTATTACAACGCTCCGATACACCGACTGAAGTACGTGTGGCTTTGGCCGAAGCACTGGGTTGGTTCACACTCTCCGTGCGACGCACAGACATCATAGATACATGCCGTCAGATGCTCGGGCAAGAACAACCTGAGACATTGGCTGCAGAACTGAAACAGACTATCAACCGACTGAACTAATTTCATAAATATTACCTCTATGAAACAGAAAGTATATATCACTGTATGGTTATTCTGCGCATGTCTGTTGATCAATGCACAGGAAATCATCGCACCAAGTGTGAAAACATCGACCACCTTTGCCATCGTGGTGGATAGCATAAGCTATGAGAAGGCTCGCGAGGAACTGATGACTTACAAAGAGAGCGTGGAACAAGACGGACTGGGAACCTATCTGTTGGTGGATAATTGGAAATCACCCGAGTACATCCGCACATTACTCATGGAACTTCATGCTTCAGATACTCCGCTGGAAGGTTGTGTATTTGTGGGTGACATACCTATCCCGATGTTACGTGACGCACAACATCTGACGTCTGCTTTCAAGATGGACCAGCGACGCGACTGGAAGAAATCCAGTGTTCCCTCCGACCGTTACTACGATGACTTCGGACTGAAATTCGACTTTATCCGACAAGACGAAGACACTCCATTATATTATTACTATTCGTTGCGTGCAGATTCGAAGCAATACCTCTCGCCGGACATCTACTCGGGACGCATCAAACCGCTGGAATTGGAGGGAGTAGACAAGTATGAATTGCTACGTGAATACCTGCAACGAGTCGTAGAAGAGAAACAGACAAATGCCAGCAACGTAGTGGACTACCTCAGCATGGGACGTGGACATGGCTATAATTCCGAAGACCCACTCGTATGGTCTAACGAACAATTGGCTCTGCGCGAACAAATGCCCACCTTGTTTCGTCCTAACGCCCGAGTGAAGTTTTTTGAGTTCGATGCCAAGTTCCCCATTAAGAATACATATCTGAACGAAATACAATCTGAAGGGTTGGATATCATGCTCTTCCACCATCACGGTGCTTCAGACACGCAATACTTAAACGGATATGAGAACGTGAGTACTCCTGCTCCAAGTATAGAAAACGTAAAACGTTTTCTGCGCAGCAAGATATCGGCTATGACCCAAAAGCAAGGACGGGAAGAAGCTATCGCCTACTACATGAACCAGTATGGCGTGCCACGCGAATGGTGCGAAGAAGCATTTGATTCTGCCAAACTGGAAGCAGACTCTCTGTTCAACCTGACACTCGACATTCATACAACAGACATTCACCCGCTGAAGCCGCAAGCACGTTTCATCATGCTGGATGCATGTTTTAACGGTTCGTTTTATGAAAAAGATTATATAGCCGGTGCCTACCTTTTTGCCAATGGCAAGACTATGGCTGTACAGGGCAGCACAGTCAATACGATTCAAGACAAATGGCCTGACGAGTTCTTGGGATTATTGGCAGCAGGTATGCGTATAGGACAATTTAACCGACTGACGTGTTTCCTCGAAAACCACATTTTGGGAGACCCCACCTTTCACTTTGCCAACAATCTTCTCCCCGACTTGGATATCAATCAAGCCCTCGTGTTGCACGAGGGTGACACGGCATTCTGGAGAGTACAGTTGTCTTCCGGCACATTGCCGGATGTGTGTGCACTGGCTTTGCGTGAACTGGCCAAGACGAACGCAGCAGACGTTCCCGCTTTGCTCGAGGACACTTATTTCAACTCCGATTATTTTGTCGTTCGCCTCGAAGCGCTGCGTTTATTGGCATTGAATTATCCGGAGGCATCTATCCGCACATTGCAAGCCGCCATAGACGACAGTTACGAACTTATCCGCCGTTTCGCCGCAGAATACATCGAGAAAAATGCGTCACCGGAGCTTATCCCCGCCTTTGTCAATGCCTATCTGGAACGTAGCCACGAAGCACGGCTGATTTTCAAGCTACAATCCGGTCTGTCGGCCTTCGACCCACAAGCTCTTTTACAAGAAATCAAACGACAGGTAGAAAAAAAGACCTTCTATGACACTACCTACGTAGAAACGCTGAAAAAAAACATTGTGCGTAGAGAAAAGAGCACACAAGCCGATCTGACAGAACTCGCCGACACGACAGCTAAGGCAAGCCGTGTGCATCTTGACATCGTGGCCTACCGAAACCATCCTGCAACGGTAGCCATCAAGCCCCTTTTAGCATTTATTGCCGACGAATCGCGTGACCAGACATTACGTCTGAACGCTATCGAAACGCTCGGATGGTTCAACGAACACTACCATCGCCATGAGATCATCCAGTCCTTGCGTTCCATCCAAACAAATGATTCCACTCTGGATAATGAAATTGACAAGACTATACGACGACTGACTACCGACGGGCTCAGATATAAGTAAGTTGCTATCTAAAGAGACCGTCTCACAACACATCCGGGACGATCTCTTTTTTT
>CAZEPM010000012.1:0-27421 GCA_964514145.1 uncultured Bacteroides sp. | reverse complement strand
CACAGACACATTTTTGGCAATCACCTTTTTGTCTTTGTCCAGCAGATAGAGTGCCGGCATGGATCTGAGGTTGTAGAGCGGGACATTTTTGATGCTCATGTCCTTGTTTATGCCGACATGCCATGTCCAGGGAAAGATCGAAAGATTTTCGCGCCACACGTTTTCGTCTTCTCCGATGCAAATCGCCAAGACGTTTAGTTTGTGTGAAGCGATTTGGGCGGCCAGCAGTTGCGAAGCAGCGAGTTCCCTGATGGTTGCCTCGCACGAGGTGCATCCGAGGTCGTAGAACAGCAACAGCATGCGGGGGCTTTGTGGGGTGTAAGCTGCCAGCGAGATCGTATTACTGTTGGTCAGCATGTAACGAAAGTTCTCGGCCGGGGTGCCAACACGGTTTCTCAGAGCCAGTTTGATGCGAAACTCCAGCCGGCTTTTGTCGGCATACGGTGTGGCGGGCAGTTTGACAAAGGCTTGTGCCATCCACAGATAATGTTCCTCGTTGTGTGCCGGCGAGTTCGGATCGTAGAGATATTTTTCCGTCAGGTCGAGCAAATAGCGCAGGGCGGTGGGATGAGGTGAGGCCAGATTCGTGAGCGAGTCGATGCTTTCACGGCATTCGCTCTCGTCAACAAGCGATTGGTTGAACAGGTCGATGAAGTTGACAAAGCCTTGTTCGCAGATTTCGGGAGTCAGCAGTGTGGAATCGGCAAAGTCGAATTTCGTCCAGTAGTGATGTAAAAGATAAGCCAAGCGTTCTTTCGAGCCGGTCAGTGTTTGCGGAATCTCAGGATAAACAAAACCGGTTATGCGCGATTTTTCTTCGCTTCGGTCACGGACCAGTTGCTGTATTCCTTGGCAGTCTGCGAGCAGACCGAACAGGCAGATAAGATAAACAAGTTTCATCTCTTTGTAGGTTCAGCGTGTAACAATCTAATCAATTATCCATTTGCGGCAGTGTACCGGGGTGTCTTCCGGACGATAATAGAGTGAGGCAGAGTCTGGTATGGCGATGCGGTAGCGTTTCCGGCTGCGGTTTTGCAAGGAATACTCGCGCAACCAGGGGTTGGCTTCTTTTAGCTGGCGCACTTTCAGTCCGAATTTGCCGGCGAATTCGGGCAGCGAAGCGATGCCCGTATCCACTTCCACGTAGCGATAGTCGACAGGCGGATAGAGTTGATGTCTCCTCAACCGGAAACCATATTGTGCAGGATGTGTGAGAACTTCTTTAACTGCCAGTAAACGAAATAGATAACGTGATGTCTCGGTGTTGAGCCACAGATCGGGCGCCGTTGTCACCTGTTGGCGGCTTAGTTCGCGTGATATCCGGCTTTGTCCAGCGTTGTAACTGGCCGCGACCGTGAGCCAGTCTCCATACTTCTTGTATGCATCTTTCAGGTAGCGGCATGCGGCCCGCGTGGCTTTTTCCAGATTGAAGCGCTCGTCCACGTTGTTGTTGACTTCGAGACCGTATCCGCGTGCGGTTTCACTCATGAATTGCCACAGGCCGCATGCTCCGGCAGACGACCGTGCGAATTCGTCGAGACTGCTCTCGATTACCATGAGGTATTTGAAGTCATCGGGAATGTTTTCGTCTCGGAGCAAGGGCTCAATAACCGGAAAATATCGGTTGGCCCGCTTGATGATGAGCATCGTCGTGGAGTGTGTGTAGGTGTAGGCACAGAGTTCTCTGTCGAAACGCTCACGCAGGTCGGAACGGTCGAAACGCATGGTGTCACCGGCAAACACGATGCTTTCCGGTATTTCCGGAGAGAGAGTAACGCTGCTTGTCCGATTGTCGGGCAGATGGTCTTCCCCTTTGTCGGCCGATGCAAACAGGAAAGGAAGTGCGGCACCCAGCCCCACAAACACAGTGATATATAGGCAACGGTTTAAACAGGTTTTCATAAGCAAACTGGTTTTATTCATCCAAAGATAAGCCATTTCGCTTGTTGTTGCGGCATTTGTGCGGTTTTTTTTAGCGGAAAGAGGTGCGGTTTTGTCTGAAAAAGGAGCCACAAAGCGATGATTTTCGGGTAAATGCTTGATTAAGCAGCGAAAAAACTGTTTCTTTGCAACCAATAACTGAAGGGTGCCGGCTGCCCGTCAACCTAAAAACAAACAGTTACACGTTTTTTATGGAAGAATTTGAGCTGATAGCGAAAACATTCCAGGGATTGGAACAGGTCCTTGCAAAAGAATTGATTGAGTTGGGAGCCAATCATGTGGAAATCGGAAGACGCATGGTGTCGTTCACGGGTGATAAAAGGATGATGTATCGGGCTAATTTCGCTTTACGGACGGCTATCCGTATCTTGAAACCCATTAAACATTTTAAGGCATCAAATGCCGATGACGTGTATCGTGAGGTGAAGGCCATCGCGTGGGAGCGTTACCTTACTCCCGAGAGCAGTTTTGCCGTCGATGCCGTGATCTTTTCCGAAGAGTTCCGTCATTCGAAGTTCGTTGCCTATCGCGTCAAGGATGCCATTGCCGACTATTTCCGCGAGAAAACGGGAAAACGTCCCATTGTCCGCATCAACAATCCAGACTTGTTACTTCATATTCATATCGCCCAAAACACGTGTACGCTGTCGCTCGACTCTTCCGGCGAATCGTTGCATCGTCGCGGCTATCGTCAGGAAGCCGTAGAAGCTCCGCTCAACGAGGTCTTGGCTGCCGGCATGATTTTGCTTACGGGTTGGCATGGCGAGTGTGACTTTATTGATCCCATGTGCGGTTCGGGCACGTTGCTCATCGAGGCCGGTCTGATTGCCCGCAACATCGCTCCCGGTGTCTTTCGCAAGGAATATGCTTTTGAGAAGTGGAACGACTTCGATAAGGAATTGTTCGAACAGGTGTATGAAGACGATTCGCAGGAAAGAGCGTTTACGCATACAATTTATGGTTATGACATCAAGCGTCAGGCCATACAGATTGCTTCACACAATGTGAAGGCAGCGGGACTAAGCAGAAATATTGTCTTGCAGGTTCGTCCGATGGAGGAGTTCGAACACCCGCAGGAAAAAGCTCTGATGGTGACCAATCCGCCTTACGGTGAGCGCATTTCGACAAACGATTTGCTGGGACTCTATCGTTGCATCGGCGAGCGACTGAAGCATGCATTCATCGGAAACAATGCTTGGATCTTGAGCTATCATAACGAATGTTTTGACGAAATCGGCCTGAAAGCCTCGGAAAAAATCCCTTTGTTCAATGGCGCTCTAGCTTGTGAGTTTCGTAAATACGAACTGTTTAGCGGGCGGTTCAAAGAACACAAAGCATACAAGGAAAACGGACATGCCCGTTTGTCGCAAGGAACAAGGGGTCGGCGCGATGCCGGAACCTTTGCAGAACGCACAGGAAAAAACAGACATGGACATGCCTCCAAAGATAAATCACGCAGAGGTTATGAAAAATAAGATTAACATGTTCGTGACGCTCTTCTGGGTGTCAACCGCGATGCTTATGGCACAAACAAAAAAAGATTTTACGCTGGAAGACTTGATTCCGGGCGGTAGTAATTATTATAATTGTACGGCCAAGAATATTTATGGGTTGCAATGGTGGGGCGATCGTTGCATGATGCCCGATGTTGACGAGGTGAAGGTTGTCGATCCGCGCAAGGGCGAAGAATCGGTGCTTTTTACGCTGGATGAAATCAATCAAAGCCTGAGCGCATACACCAAGACCTCATTAGGGCATTTGCGCACGTTGCAGAACTGTTCTTTCCCGGATCCGGAGCGGCCGATCGTTTTGTTCCGTTTGCCTTTGTGTCTCGTCTATGTTGATTTCGAACAAAAACAGGTTGACCACGTCATTGGTTTTGATCAAGCGGCTGCAAACATGGAAATCAGTCCCGATCACCGGGCAGTGGCCTATACCGTTGGCGATGCGCTCTATGTCAACTGTACAGACCGTGCCGACACGCAAGAGCTGCTTTCACCGGAATTTGCTGATTCGGTTACTGCGCCCAAGCCTCACGACATTGTGTACGGACAGGCTGTTCACCGCAATGAGTTCGGTATAGTCAAAGGCATCTTTTGGAGTCCCAAAGGATCGAGTGTCGCTTTTTACCGGATGGATCAGAGCATGGTGACCGATTATCCGCAGGTGAATCTTGACACACGCATCGCAACCTTGGAACCGGACAAATATCCGATGGCCGGCATGGATAGCCACAAAGTGACAGTGGGCATCTATCGTCTGGCCGATAATCGCGTGGTGTATCTGAATACCGGAGATCCGACCGACCGCTATTTCACGAACATCAGTTGGACTCCCGACGAAGAGAAAATTTATGTCATAGAGTTGAATCGTGACCAAAACCATGCACAGCTTGTACGCTACGACGCAGTGAGCGGAGAACGGGAAGCAGTAGTCTACGAAGAAAAACACCCCAAATACGTCGAACCTCAGCAACCGATAACGTTCTTGCCGTGGGACCATACGCAGTTTATCTGCCAAAGTCAGCGCGACGGATATAACCACTTGTATCTGTGTGATACGACTAAAGAGAGCGATGAGAGCGGTTGGATGGAAAGTCCGAACGGCGGCACCTATCGCACCACCATTGCCATGCGTTCTCTCACACAAGGCGATTGGCTGGTGCAAAGCATCGTTGGGTTTTATGACAAGAAGAAAGAAATCGTGATTACGAGTACGGAAGTCTCACCCATGCAGACGAATACTTATGCGGTCAGCATCCGCAATGGCAAACGCAGACTGCTGGGCAACGATGAGGGAGTGCATCGGGTGCAACTGTCAGCCGGCGGCACTTACCTCATAGACAATTATTCTTCACCGGACATTCCGCGCAACATCGACCTGATCAGCACAGCAGACGGCAAGGTGACCAAGAATCTGTTGACTGCCGATGACCCATGGGCTGACTACAAAGTGCCTCTGATAGAAACGGGTACCATCAAGGCTGCTGACGGAACGACAGACCTTTACTACCGGCTTGTCAAACCGGCCGATTTCGATCCCACTCGCAAATATCCGGCGATTGTCTATGTTTATGGTGGTCCCCATGCCCAAATGTTGATAAATACGTTCCACTATGGTGTACGAGGATGGGATATTTACATGGCACAGAAAGGTTACATCATGTTTACCGTCGATAACCGTGGCAGTTCGAATCGCGGTTTGGCTTTTGAAAACTGCACTTTCCGTCAGTTGGGAACCGAAGAGATGAAAGACCAGCTGGAAGGCGTTGAGTTCCTGAAGAGTCTGCCATACGTAGACAATCACCGTTTGGGCGTACATGGTTGGAGTTTTGGCGGATTTATGACCACCAATCTGATGTTGACCTATCCGGACGTGTTCAAGGTTGGTGTGGCCGGCGGTCCGGTCATCGACTGGGAATATTACGAGATTATGTACGGTGAACGTTATATGGATCATCCGAAAGAGAATCCGGAAGGTTACAAGCAAAGCAATTTGCGTCTGCGCGCCGGAAATTTAAAAGGACGGCTGGAACTGATTATCGGCGGTAACGATCCGGTTTGTGTTCCTCAACACACTCTGTCGTTTATCCGTGCCTGCATTGATGCAGGCACCCATCCGGATTTGTTTATTTATCCGGGGCAAGGACACAACATGGCCGGACGCGATCGGGTGCATTTACACGAACACATCACCCGCTATTTCGAAGAACATTTATAGTCAAGCTCAAAAAGAAAACATTATGAACAGGTCTATTAAAAATCAGGATAAGATGAATATTTTATTAATCGGTTCAGGCGGTCGCGAACACGCACTTGCTTGGAAAATCTCCCAAAGTCCGAAAGTTGACAAACTATATATTGCTCCGGGAAATGCCGGAACGAACCATGTTGGCGAGAATGTTGCCATCAAGGTTGACGATTTTGCCGGTATTCGCGAGTTCGTATTGAGTCATGATGTCAACATGGTAGTTGTCGGTCCGGAAGATCCGCTGGTAAAGGGAATCTACGACTATTTCAAGCAAGACAGTGCACTCGCATCGGTTCCCGTTATCGGTCCGTCGAAAGCAGGAGCCGTGCTCGAGGGCAGTAAAGAATTTGCGAAAGGTTTCATGCAACGGCACCACATACCCACAGCCGAATATAAGACCATCACGGCGGAAAATCTGGAAGAAGGATTGGAATTTCTGGAAAATCTGGAGGCTCCCTACGTTTTGAAGGCTGACGGTCTGTGTGCCGGAAAAGGCGTATTGATTCTTCCTACACTCGAAAAGGCGAAGCAAGAATTGAAAGAAATGCTTAACGGAATGTTCGGAAGTGCCTCGGCAACCGTTGTCATCGAAGAGTTTCTGAGTGGCATTGAATGCTCGGTTTTCGTTCTGACCGATGGTACGCACTACAAAATACTGCCGGAAGCGAAAGATTATAAGCGCATAGGCGAGGGTGACAAAGGATTGAACACCGGAGGTATGGGCTCAGTCTCACCGGTTCCTTTTGCTGATGCCGTATGGATGAAAAAGGTTGAAGACCGCATCATTCGTCCCACCATCGAGGGATTGATCGCTGAAGGTATTGATTATAAAGGTTTTATCTTCTTTGGTCTGATTAACGTGAAGGGCGAACCGATGCTCATCGAATACAACGTGCGCATGGGTGATCCGGAAACGGAAAGCGTGATGTTGCGTATTCAAAATGATTTGGTCGACCTTTTTGAAGGTGTGGTCAACGGAACACTCGACCGGAAAGAACTGCTCATCGACCCGCGTTCGGCCGTATGCGTCATGCTGGTTTCGGGCGGTTATCCGGAGGCTTACGAAAAAGGATTCCCCATCGACGGGCTCGATGAGGTAACAGACAGCATTGTATTCCACGCCGGAACGACGACAAAAAACGGTCGGATCGTGACCGATGGAGGACGTGTCATCGCGGTGAGTTCGTATGGAGCCGATAAAGATGATGCGTTGACACGTTCGTTTGCCAATGCACAGAAAATTCAATTTGAGAAGAAATATTTCCGTTCAGATATAGGATTTGATCTTTGAGATGAGGAGCAAATACATACAAGACATATTGGCCACGCGTACCTTTCCGCTGTTTGTGGCCGGTTTAATCGCCGTACTGTTCTGGCTGTTTGGTCCTTCGCCGGACTTTCCGCAGATTGCCTCCGTGTGGTGGGAGAGTTTGTTGTCGGAAATTCCCGGGGGATGGTTCAATTTCAGTTGTGTGGCTGGTCTGGTTGTAGGCTTAATCTCGATTGTGTTGCTTCGGCTTCTCACCATCCGGCATTCCTTAATCCGCATATATTCCACTTTTTACCTCACTATCTACGTTTTGCTCTCAGCTTGTTGTCTGCCTCATCGTCTTGAGGCCGGACTTTTGTTGACTTGTTGTCTGTTGGCTGCCATTTATTTCTTTTTTTGCAGTTTTCATAGTCATGAACCTATCATGCAGAACTTTCAAGGATTCTTCTTTTTCGGATTGGGAAGTCTGCTGCTCATTCAGTTATTGTGGTTACTGCCGTTTTTCTTTTGTTTGCAAGCCCGATTGCACATGTTTTCACTCCGTTCGTTTCTCGCAGCTTTGGTAGGTGTCTTCTTACCTTATTGGTTCTTGCTGGGCTATGTTGCGCTGACGACAGATGTGGTGAGCTTTTTCTCCCTGTTTTTAGAAGAACTGTTGACATTTTATCCGTTTGTGTATACCGATGTGCCCTTATTGCATTGGCTGGCGTTAGCTTTTATTCTTGTGTTTGGTCTGTGGATTTACACGCAATATTCTGTCCAAAGTTTTCAGGACAAGATCCGTACGCGTACCTTTATTTATTACCTGATGACCGTGGAGGCTTTGCTATTCATCCTTGCAGTTGTGCAGGTGGGTTACATTGCTATTTTACTGAGTCCGCTCATCGCCTTGACCAGCATTCTGACAGGGCATTATTTTGCCGTGACGCGTAATCGTGGAAGTTTGATCTCAGGCATTGTCATGTTCGTATTCCTTGTCTTGTTGTTTATTTACGAGAGTCTATGGATGCAGCTCTCCATTTTCTTCTAGACTACGGATATGCGGGCATGTTTCTGGCAGCTTTTCTGGCCGGAAGCATTCTACCGTTTAGTTCGGAGGCTTTGCTGATTGCGTTCACTCAAATGGGACTCGACACGGTGCTGACAGTTGTTGCCGCCACGATTGGTAATACGGCCGGAGCCATGTCGTGTTATTGGATAGGTCATTTGGGAAAGAAAGAATGGATAGAGCGCTATTTGCGTGTCAAACCCGAAAATCTGGCACGTGCCGAACGTTTTGTCAACGGACGCGGAGCATGGATGGGCTTCTTCTCTTTTTTGCCCGTAATAGGCGATGGTATTGTCATTGTATTGGGGTTGATGCGTGCCAACCTTCTCTCTACTTTGCTGTCCGTAACCTTCGGGAAATTAGTGAGATATGTCTCGATTGTATTGGCCGCTGAGGGGGTGTTAAGTTTGTTTTAGGTTATGGTCGGATGAGATTAATCAATATCGCATACAGCATGAAATACATTTCTCTATTCAGTCTCTTACTTGCCGTTGTGCTGACCGCTTGTCAACGCGAGCCTGTTTCTGCCGACAAACGAGTCATTACCGTTACAATCGAGCCGCAACGTTTTTTTGCCGAACAGCTGGCCGGCGACAAATTCACCATTCGGTGCATGGTGTCGGACGGAAACAGTCCGGAAACCTACGACCCTACGCCGCAACAACTTGTCGGACTAGCCCAAAGCGAAGCCTACTTTCGTATCGGACTTATTGGCTTTGAACTGTCGTGGATGGATAAGCTGAAGGCCAACGCGCCGCAGATGAAAGTGTTTGATGTGTCGGAAGGAGTGGATTTTATTTCCGACGAGGCACACTCGCACGAGGCTCGTGACGGACATGCCGTCGGCGCCGATCCTCACATCTGGAACTCTCCTGCCAATGCGCGCATCATTGCTCGTAACATGTGTCGTGCATTGTGTCAGCTGGACAGCGCGAACCAAAACTTTTTTCAGGCACGTTTAGATAGTCTCGAACTCCTTATCAACCACACGGACAGCCTTGTGCGCGCCTTGTTGTCAGATGTCCCGGGCCGTTCGTTTGTCATCTATCATCCGGCACTCACTTACTACGCGCACGATTACGGTCTGCGGCAATATTGCATCGAAGATCACGGTAAGGAACCCTCGCCTGCTCATTTGCAACAACTCATCGACTTTTGCCGGAAAGAAAAAATCCGCGTCGTGTTCGTGCAAAAGGAGTTCGACTCCCGCAATGCCGAACTGATTGCCCGGGAAATCGGGGCAAGGGTTGTTACCATCAATCCGTTAAACTATCATTGGGACGACGAACTGATACGAATAACTAAAATTTTAACCGAACAACCATGAACCAACCGTTACTGACTCTGCGCCACATGGCTGCCGGCTACGAAGACGGACTGGTGCTGCACGACATCGACCTCACGGTCTACGAATATGATTTCCTTGGTGTCATCGGGCCAAACGGTGGCGGAAAAACCACGCTCATCAAGGTGATTCTCGGACTGTTGCCGCTCCGTGCGGGGCAAATCTCCTTTTACCGAAACGGACAATTGGCAGACCACATCAAAATGGGCTACCTGCCACAATACAATGCCATCGACAAAAAGTTTCCCATCTCCGTTAAGGAAGTGATTCTCTCGGGACTCAGCGGTGAAAAGCGATTGCTGCAACGCTACACGCCCGAGCAGCACCGACGAGTGGAAGAAACCGTTGTGCGTATGGGGCTCGAAGGACTCGAAAATCGGGCTATCGGACAGTTGAGCGGCGGGCAGATGCAGCGTGCACTGCTCGGACGAGCCGTCATCTCACAACCCGATCTGGTCATTCTCGACGAGCCGAACACATACATAGACAAACGGTTTGAGGCGCAACTGTATCATTTGTTGGAAGACATCAACCGCCATTGTGCCATCATCTTGGTGAGTCATGACATCGGTACGATTCTTCAAAACGTAAAGACGGTTGCCTGTGTCAACCGAACACTCGATTATCATCCGGATACGGAAGTGCCAACCGAATGGCTCGATAAACACTTCGGTTGCCCCATCGACTTGTTGGGACATGGCAATCTGCCTCACCGCATTTTGAAAAACCATCATTACGAGGCAGAAAACTGATCCAACAAAGTGCCCGGTCAAACGGATGTGGTCACCGTGCTATCAGGTCTTTGTCATTGTGCTGGCTGAAGTTGTGTAATAAGCTGATCAGGTACGTTTGTCGGAAGGTGAAAACTTCGAGCTGGTTAAATAAACTTATAAAGCAGCTATTCACCTCTTTCCAAAGACAAGGTAACCATTTTCTTTTCTTACCTTTGTAGCTTAATTCGTAGGATACAAACAATACATATAATCATACATAAAATAGGAATGAAACTATACCAACGTGTCAATAACCTGATGGGTTGGCTGATGTTTGCCGTTGCGGCAGTAGTCTATTGCCTGACCATCGAACCCACCGCAAGTTTTTGGGATTGCCCGGAGTTTATCACCACGGGATATAAGTTAGAAGTCGGACATCCACCCGGTGCACCGTTTTTCATGCTGACAGCCAATCTTTTTTCACAGTTTGCCAGCGACCCAAGCCAAGTGGCACGCATGGTCAACACGATGTCAGCCCTGCTGAGCGCAGGATGTATTTTGTTCTTGTTTTGGAGCATCACACACCTGACGCGCAAATTGGTTTGTCCCGACTTGGAAGAACTCACGACAGGCAAACTGATAACCATCATGGGCGCCGGTGCAGTAGGTGCATTGGTTTACACGTTTAGCGACACTTTCTGGTTTAGTGCTGTCGAGGGCGAAGTCTATGCCTATTCATCCTTGTTTACTGCCCTTGTGTTCTGGTTGATTCTGAAGTGGGAAGATGTGGCCGATGAGCCTCACAGCGATCGTTGGCTCATTCTGATTGCTTATCTGACAGGACTTTCCATCGGTGTCCATCTGCTGAATCTCTTGTGTCTTTCGGCCATCGTCTTGGTTTATTACTACAAGAAGAATCCCAATGCCACGGTCAAAGGCTCTATTTTAGCTCTGGTCGGTTCAATGGTGTTGATTGCCGTTGTGCTCTACGGTCTTGTTCCCGGCATTGTGAAAGTGGGCGGATGGTTTGAGTTGTTGTTTGTCAACAGTTTCGGATTCCCGTTCAATACGGGTGTAGTGGTCTATATCGTGCTGTTGCTCATTGTGTTGATATGGAGCATTGTGGAGAGCTACCGCTACGTCAGTTTGAAGCGCACCAATATAGCTTTTTTGCTGACGGTGGCCATGTTGGGTATTCCGTTTTTCGGATATGGCACGAAAAGCATTGTTTTCGGCCTGATTTTCTTGGCATTTATCGGACTGTGCCTGTGGGGTAAATTAGGCAAACGTTTGATGGTCAGTGCGCGTACGCTCAATACGGCTGTGTTGTGTCTGACCATGATGGTGATAGGCTATTCGTCGTATGCTGTCATTGTGATTCGTTCTTCAGCCAATACGCCGATGGATCAGAATTCTCCGGAAGACATTTTCACGCTGGGCAACTATCTGGGACGTGAACAATACGGATCTACTCCGCTTTTCTATGGTCCGGCCTATACGTCGCGTGTAGCCCTGAAAGTGGAAGGCAACTATTGTGTGCCGGTCAGCGAACAAGGTGCTCCGGTTTATCAGCGGCACGAAAAGGAAGATCCCAACGAGAAAGACCGGTATGAAATCGTGAACTACAAAACCACCTATAAGTATGCTCAAAACATGTTTTTCCCTCGCATACACAGTGCTGACGAATCGCTTGGACATCCGGCTGCCTACGAACGATGGTTTGGCGGCCAGAAAAACGAAAAAGGTGAATGGGTTGGCGGCATTGAGGGCAGACAGGTACCTTACGATGAGTGTGGAAATACCGTGATGGTGAAAGTACCGACCCAATGGGAAAATCTGTATTATTTCCTTTCGTATCAGGTGAACTTCATGTATTGGCGATATTTCATGTGGAACTTTGCCGGTCGGCAAAATGATATTCAAGGTTATGGAGAAAAAGAACACGGCAACTGGATTACCGGTATCTCGTTTATCGACAATCTGATGTATGGTGACCAAAGCAAACTGCCTACTGAACTGAAAGAAAACAAGGGACACAATGTGTTCTATTGTTTGCCTTTGATTTTGGGACTTATCGGTCTTTTCTGGCAGGCCTATCGTGGGCAGAAGGGTATCCAGCAATTCTGGATTGTGTTCTTCCTGTTCTTTATGACGGGATTGGCCATTGTGCTCTATCTGAATCAGACACCCTTGCAGCCGCGTGAGCGCGACTATGCATATGCCGGTTCGTTTTATGCCTTTGCCATTTGGGTAGGTATGGGCGTGGCCGGACTGATCCATCTTTTGCGTAAGGCAAAACTGAGCGAGACCGTGCTGGCTTGTATTGTGAGCGTTGTCTGTTTGTTGGTTCCCATTCAGATGGCCAGTCAGACGTGGGATGATCACGACCGCAGCAACCGCTATGTGTGTCGTGATTTCGGACAAAACTACCTTAGCAGTATTCAAGAAGAAGGTAATCCGATTATTTATACCAATGGAGACAACGATACGTTTCCGCTCTGGTATAATCAGGAAACAGAAGGGTTCCGCACAGACGCGCGTGTATGCAACCTGAGCTATTTGCAGACTGACTGGTATATCGACCAGATGAGGCGTCCGGCATACGACTCCCCCTCAGTCCCGATTAATTGGAACCGCTATGAGTTTGTGACCGGAAAGAACGATTACATCAGTGTGCGTCCGGAATACAAACAGCAGATTATCGACATATATAAGAGGCAACCAGAGGAAGCGAAAGCAACCTTTGGCGAAGAACCGTTCGAGTTGAAAAACATTTTGAAATATTGGGTACGCGCAAAAGATGCTGATTTGCATTTCATTCCGACCGACACGGTCTACATCAACTTAGACAAAGAGGCTATCAGACGTTCGGGTATGATGATTCCGGAGGAGTTCAAAGACAGTCTGCCCGACCGTATGTATATCCCGCTTACCAAGCGTACGCTCTACAAGAACGAACTGATGATGCTCGAAATGTTGGCTAATGCCAATTGGGAACGGCCGATTTACATGGCTATCACCGTAGGGTCGGGCAACTACATGGGACTTAATCCGTTTTTTGTGCAGGAAGGTCTGGCTTATCGCATCACACCATTCGACTGGCGAAAATATGGCTATGCACAAGATGCCTATAACGGGGGTTATGCCATCGACACTGAGCGAATGTATGACAACCTGATGAATAAATTCAAATTCGGAGGCATCAACGATCCGGATGTTTATCTGGATGAAAATATCCGTCGGATGTGTAACACGCATCGCCGTCTGTTTGTTACATTGATTAAAAAACTGATTGCAGAAGGCAAGACCGAAAAGGCTATCAAAGCACTCGACTATTGCGAACAGATGATACCGACTACAACGTTGCCACACGATTACCAAAGCAATTCGATAGATATGGCGAAAGCTTATATTGAACTGGGAGAACCGGAAAAGGCTAGCGCAATCCTTCAGGTGTTGATTAACAAGTCGTTTGAATATACCGACTATTATATGAGTATGAAAACGCCCGATTTTTTTACCAATGTACAGGACTTCATACTTCACATTTATTTACTTGATGAAGTTCTCAAAGTCATGGAAATGGAATCGGACACGCTTAATTCAGAATTAGTCAAACAGTATAGAGACCGTTTTGACCATGTTTACCAACAGTATCGTATGCGCATAAGCGGCGCGCAATAAAATAGAGCAATGTTAATAGAACAGCCCCCGCGTATCGTGCGTTGGTTATATCCTGATGCTATTTGGCGGATGGACGCAAACGATCATTCAGTCTATCTCACTTTCGACGACGGTCCGATTCCGGAGATGACACCTTGGGTGTTGGAGGTGTTGGACAAATACAACATTCTGGCTACGTTTTTTCTGGTTGGCGACAATGTGCGCAAGCATAGCCGGGAGTTTGAGATGCTGAAAGAACGAGGACATCGATTGGGAAACCATACGTACAACCATATCCGGGGTTTTGAATATCTGACGAAAAGCTATCTGGCCAATGCGGATAAGGCCAATGAGTTGATTCAAACGGATTTGTTTCGTCCGCCGCACGGACACATGCGCTGGCTGCAATATGAATTTTTGCGACGTAAATATAAGATTGTGATGTGGGATCTTGTGACGCGTGACTATAGCAAACATCTTACGGGAAAGGATGTTTTTGAAAAGGTGAAAAAATACGCGCGCAACGGCTCGATCATTACTTTTCATGATTCCCGAAAGTCTGCAGTCAATACGCGATATGCCTTGCCGCGTTCCATAGAGTGGTTGCTGGAACAAGGGTATCAGTTTAAAGTGTTTGATTGAGAAAAATAATGATAGTGGAGCGTTGCAAAACTCAATTAGTCAGCATAACAGCACAAATCAAAGCCGAGGCAATCCGTCTCGGTTTTGATGCTTTCGGGATTGCTCCGGCAATACCGGTGGATGAGGCTGTACGTACGTATCTGTCTGATTGGCTTGACGCCGGACATCATGCGGGAATGGACTATATGGCCAATCATTTTGAGCAGCGTTGCAATCCGGCATTGCTGGTTGAAGGCACCCGTAGCGTGATTTCAGTTGCACTAAATTATTATCCGCGCAAAATGCTTTCCGACGATGGATATCAGTTTGCATGGTATGCGTATGGCGAAGACTATCATGTGGTTGTGAAAGCGAAGCTGATGCAGCTTCTGGAATTTGTCAGATCCGTATTGCCGGAGACCGAAGGACGTGCGTTTTGCGATACGGCTCCTTTGCTTGAACGTTATTGGGCATGGAGGTGCGGATTGGGCTGGATAGGCAAGCATACACAGTTGGTTATCCCCAATGCCGGTTCGGCTTTCTTCTTGGGCGAGTTGCTGATTAATCAGCGCTTAGTTTACGACCATCCTCGGGCGAGCCAGTGTGGTAACTGTACGCGTTGTCTGGATGCTTGTCCGACGCATGCCTTGCAGCAACCTTATCAACTTGATGCCCGGCGTTGTCTGTCTTACCTCACCATAGAGAATCGGGGAGAAATTTCGTCAGTGGTTGCCGGCTGTTTGGGAAATTGCATTTACGGTTGTGACCGTTGTTTGCAGGCTTGTCCTTATCTGCGTTTTGCTACTCCTACACGTGAGGAACGTCTTCAACCCAAAGAGGCCTTTTTGCGGATGAGGGCAGACGATTGGCGGGGACTGACCAAAGAAACCTATCAGCAGCTCTTTAAAGGAAGCGCTGTGAAGCGTGCCAAATATGAAGGACTCATGCGGAATATTCATGCTGTAAGTAAACAGCAGACGGGGAAGAAGTGAATGTTGAGCTGGTAATTTCATCGTTGATTGTGCATGTTTTGATACAAAAGTTAAGCAAACATTTCCTTCCTATTGTGTATATACGAATGATTGAATTTGCTTTTTATTTTCAAAAGGTTGATTTTTTCTAAAAAAATATTTGTCTTTGAGTGATTTTGCATAGCTTTGTAAGAACACTTAGCTTAAAAACAGATACAACTATAGTTGTCGAATGAAGCGGTTACAAATCTACGTTTACTTCTTATTCTTATTCATGGTTTTGTCAGCCCAAGCCCGTCCTACTACGGATTTATCGCCGGCAAATACTGACAATCGTGTATATTTGATAGCCTTGTGTGGTGTGATACTTCTTTTTGTGGCTTATATCGGACAGACTGTTTACAAGCGAAAGCAATACAACGAAAAACTGAGAAACCTGCAAGAAGAAGATCAATCGTTGTGTAAGGGTTTATCAGATAAGTTAAAGAAAGAAGAACTCAAATATAAACAACTGCATTATAAATATGATGAAGCCGTTCGTTTGGTGGAATCACTGCAGGAAAAACTAACTCAGATCGAGGAAAAAAGCCGTACTCAGGCGCAACAACTGACAGAAGTTACGAAAAATTGGCAAGCAGCATTACATGAATTGGAAGAGCTGAGAGTGTTGGATGTAAAGTGTAAGCCTTTCCTGTCGTTTAATCCTGAAAATCCGGAATCGGCTCACGAGAATGGGAATCCGGAGGCAGTGAAAAAGCCTGAGACTAATATAGACTTTGGTCTGGACAATGATATGGATGATTCAAGCAAAGCGTTCGTTGCCAAGATTACAGCTTTTATAAAGGAAAATATCGACAACTCGGAATTGAATATCGAGGAATTTGCCAAGCGTCAAAACATCAGCCGCAGCAGTTTGTATCGCCAAATCAAGGCAGCAACAGGATTGACTCCCATCGAATTTATACACAAAGCGCGCATTAACTATTCTATAGAATTGATGAAAAGCGACTATACTTTTTCGCAGATTGCCTATATGACAGGTTTCAATGATCCGAAGTATTTCAGCAAATGTTTTAAGAAATACATGGGGATGACACCAACCGAGTATAAAGAGCGCAAATTCTGACAACGAGTAGCTGACTTTAATTTTTTTATCATCTCAGCAGGTATTAATTGTTTGTGAGGATTTCTTTTCTATGTATTCGTTTAGAGATTTTAAACTTGTCGTTTTGTTAATCTGTAATGTAATATTCGGTTTATGTTACTAATCGGACAAAATACGATTGATATCATAACGGACTGTAAGGTATTTGCGGAGTCTGGTTATTTTGTTTTCTCTTTTCGGTCGTAAGATTGCATAATGCGTGTTTTTTATATATATTTGCAAATAAATTGCTTTTATAAAAGCCGTATAAAAAGCAAAGAGAAAGAAAAAACGGAGAAAAGGCGGTAATTTTATTAATCCATTAAATTATGTATAAGACAAGCAGCTTAACGGATGGTAGACTAGGTCTTTATGACGGTACTAACGAACATGACGCTTGCGGTGTAGGCATGATTGTCAATATTCATGGTAATAAATCGCATGAATTGGTAGATGCTGCACTGAAGGTGTTGGAAAACATGAAACATCGTGGAGCAGAGGGAGCTGATAACAAAACAGGAGACGGTGCGGGAATTATGGTACAGATTCCTCACGAGTTTATTTTGTTACAAGGGATTCCCGTTCCGGAAAAAGGGAAATACGGAACCGGATTGGTCTTCTTGCCCAAAGCAGAGAAAGAACAAGCTGAGATTCTTAGGATAATGATCGAAGAAATCGAGCGTGAAGGGCTTTCGTTGATGCATCTGCGTTCTGTTCCGGTCAAATCTTCCATTTTAGGCAAGAGTGCATTAAAGACTGAGCCTAGTATCAAACAAATATTCGTAACCGGTGCATCGGATGTAGATGGATTGGAGCGTACATTATATATTATTCGTAAGAAGATAGAAAGACGAGTTTCTCACAAAGACTTTTATATTGTTTCACTTTCGAGCAAAAACATTATCTATAAAGGGATGCTCTCTTCTGTACAGGTGCGCGAGTATTTTTGCGACCTGACTCAACCTTATTTTACGAGCGGATTGGCAATTGTTCATTCGCGTTTCAGTACGAATACTTTCCCTACTTGGAGCTTGGCACAACCGTTCCGTTTGTTGGCTCATAACGGTGAGATTAATACACTGCGCGGCAATCGAGGTTGGATGGAAGCACGAGAAAGCGTGTTGTCGACTCCGTTGTTGGGTAACATAAAAGATATTCGACCTATTTTGCAGCCGGGAATGAGCGATAGCGCCTCTCTTGATAATGTGCTGGAGTTTTTTGTGATGTCCGGACTCAGCCTGCCTCATGCAATGGCTATGCTTGTGCCCGAATCATTTAATGACAAGAATCCCATTAGCGAAGACTTGAAAGCGTTTTACGAATATCACTCCATCCTGATGGAACCGTGGGACGGTCCGGCTGCCTTGCTCTTTAGTGACGGACGATATGCCGGTGGTATGCTCGACCGTAACGGTCTCCGGCCGGCACGTTATCTGATTACAAAGAACGACATGATGGTGGTAGCCAGTGAAGCAGGTGTAATCAATTTTGAGCCGGAGACAATCAAGGCGAAAGGTCGGTTACATCCGGGAAAGATTTTATTGGTAGACACTCAAGAAGGAAAGATTTACTATGACGGTCAACTGAAAGAACAGTTGGCTTCCGCTAAACCATATCGTCAATGGTTGTCGACAAACCGCATAGAATTGGATACGCTGAAAAGTGGCCGTAAAGTAGAAAATACAGTACCCGATTATGATCGTAAACTCCGTGCGTTTGGTTTCACGCGAGAAGACATAGAAAGAACAATCATACCCATGTGTACGACCGGAACAGAACCGACGGCATCAATGGGTAATGATACGCCGTTGGCTGTTTTGTCGGGAAAGCCTCAGTTGCTGTTTAATTATTTCCGCCAGCAGTTTGCCCAAGTAACCAATCCTCCGATTGATCCGATTCGCGAAGAGTTGGTGATGTCTCTGACTGAGTATATCGGAGCGGTGGGCAACAACATCCTGCATCCAGACGAAAGCCACTGCAAAATGGTCAGACTACCTCATCCGATATTAACAAATACGCAGTTGGATATCCTCTGTAACATTCGTTATAAGGGATTTAAAACGGTGAAACTTCCCATGTTGTTTAATGTGAACGAAGGAAAAAGCGGATTACAAGAAGCCTTGACCAGACTATGCAAACAAGCTGAAGAATCTGTATCGGAAGGAGTTAACTACATTATCTTATCCGACCGTGACGTCGATATAACACATGCAGCCATTCCGTCGTTGCTTGCTGTCAGTGCGGTACACCATCATTTGATTGCCGTGCAAAAGCGTGTACAGACTGCTCTGATTGTAGAGAGTGGAGAGATTCGCGAGGTGATGCACGCCGCCTTGTTGCTAGGTTATGGTGCAAGTGCGATTAATCCATATATGACACTCGCCATTCTAGACGAACTGGTAAAGAAAGGCGATATACAGATGAACTATGAAACGGCTGAGAAGAACTACATCAAAGCGGTATGTAAAGGCCTATATAAGATCATGAGTAAGATGGGAATCAGTACGATTCGTTCTTATCGTGGCGCTAAAATTTTCGAAGCCGTAGGTTTAAGTGAAGATTTGCTGAAGAATTATTTCGGTACGAAAGCCTCGTCTATCGGTGGTATCCGTTTGGAAGAAATAGCCATAGACTATACAAAATTCCACGATGCAGGATTTGTAGACGAACCGACAAATTCTCTGCTGCCTTATATCGGACAGTTTTCTTATCGCAAAGATGGAGAGAAACATGCATGGAATCCGGAAACCATCAGCTTGCTTCAGTTGGCTACGCGTCTGGGTAGCTATCAGAAGTTCAAAGAGTTCACTGCTAAGGTTGATGAGAAAGAGAGTCCGATTTTCTTGCGCGATTTCTTTAGCTTTAAGAAGAATCCCATACCAATCGAACAAGTAGAATCGGTAGAGGAAATTGTCAAACATTTCGTAACGGGAGCTATCTCGTTTGGAGCCATTAGCAAAGAAGCTCACGAAGCCTTAGCTTTGGCTATGAATAAGCTCGGTACCCGCAGCAATACGGGCGAAGGTGGTGAAGACTCTGTGCGTTTCCACGAAAGCTACGACGGCATTTCGTTGTGTAGTAAGACGAAGCAGGTAGCCTCCGGTCGTTTTGGTGTCACTGCCGAATATCTGGTCAATGCCGAAGAGATACAGATTAAGGTCGCACAAGGCGCCAAGCCGGGTGAAGGCGGGCAATTGCCGGGATTCAAGGTCGATGAAGTCATTGCCCGCACGCGACACTCCATCCCCGGCATTTCGTTGATTTCTCCGCCGCCTCATCACGACATCTATTCCATCGAAGACTTAGCCCAGCTGATTTTCGATTTGAAGAATGTCAACCCAAAAGCTAAAATCAGTGTAAAGTTGGTGGCAGAGAGTGGAATCGGAACGATTGCCGCCGGTGTAGCAAAGGCAAAGGCCGATTTGATAATCATCTCAGGATCAGAAGGCGGAACAGGCGCTTCACCGGCCTCTTCGATGCGCTATGCGGGTATTCCGGCTGAAATCGGATTGAGCGAAACACAACAAACACTCGTTTTAAACGGTTTGAGAGGACAAGTTCGCTTGCAGACTGACGGACAGTTGAAGACGGGGCGTGACATCATCAGTATGGCGCTGCTTGGTGCCGAAGAATTCGGATTCGGAACCACGGTGTTGATTGTGCTGGGATGTGTCATGATGCGTAAGTGTCATGCCAATACCTGTCCGGTCGGAGTCGCAACGCAAGATCCGAAATTGCGCGAACGTTTTCGAGGTCATTATGAGTACGTAGTCAATTACTTCCGTTTCTTGGCTCAGGAAGTGAGAGAATATCTGGCTGAGATGGGATTTACCAAGCTGGAAGACATTGTCGGACGTACAGACCTGATAGACATCAAGTCGATTTCCGGAACGAAAGCTTCTTTGCTCGATTTCAGTAACATGCTTTATAAAGTCGAAAACCATTCGGCGATCCATAACACAATCGAACAGAAGCATGAAATTGCTCACGTTATGGACGTTAACATTCTGGCTGCAGCAAAAGAAGCACTGGATAACCGCAAAGAAATCTCTTTGGAATATGCCATCGCCAATACCGATCGTTCGGTAGGAGCCATGTTATCGGGAGCCGTTGTCAGCCGCTACGGATTGGCAGGATTGCCCGATCAGACTATCCAAATCAAGTTTAAAGGTTCTGCCGGACAGAGTTTCGCTGCATTCTTGGCACATGGAATCCACTTCAAGCTTGAAGGCGAAGCCAATGACTATCTGGGCAAAGGACTGAGTGGCGGACGCGTCTCTGTGCAACCGCCGGTACGCAGCGATTTTGCAGCTGAAGACAATACGATCGCCGGAAACACCCTGCTCTATGGGGCCACAAGTGGCGAAGTGTATATCAACGGACGAGTAGGAGAGCGTTTTGCCGTACGAAACTCCGGTGCGATAGCTGTCGTAGAAGGAGCCGGAGACCACTGTTGCGAATACATGACCGGCGGACGGGTTGTGGTCTTGGGTGAAACCGGACGAAACTTTGCTGCCGGTATGAGTGGAGGAGTCGCTTATGTGTGGGACAAAAACCGCAATTTTGATTACTTCTGCAACATGGAGATGGTGGAATTGTCCTTGCTCGAAGAAGCTACGGCACGCAAAGAACTCCACGAACTGGTTCGGCAACATTATCTTTACACAGGTTCTACGTTGGCGCGCACGATGCTCGACAATTGGAATCGCTATGTCGACGAATTTATCCAAGTAACGCCTATCGAGTATAAGAAAGTACTTGCCGAAGAGCAAATGCGCAAGTTGCAAGAAAAAATAGCGGAAGTACAAAGAGATTACTAGAAACCAATTTATTAATATTCATTTTGACTTATGGGAAACCCTAAAGCATTCTTAACCATACCAAGGCAAGAAGCCGGATACAGACCTGTACATGAGCGTATTGCCGATTTTGGAGAAGTAGAACAGACACTCAATGCGAGTGAACGCAAACTACAGGCCTCGCGCTGCATGGATTGCGGGGTGCCCTTTTGCCATTGGGCATGTCCGTTGGGCAATCGACCGTCGGAATTCCAAGATGCGCTCTTTAAAGGCGACTGGATAAAGGCTTACCGAATTTTGGAGCAAACGAATGACTTTCCTGAATTTACCGGACGCATCTGTCCGGCATTGTGTGAGAAAAGTTGTGTACTCAAACTGACCATAGACTCTCCGGTGACTATTCGCGAAGATGAAGCTGCCATCATCGAAGCCGCTTTCCGCGAAGGATTCATCACGCCACATCAGTATCCGCGTAACGGCATGAAAGTGGCTGTAATCGGTTCCGGACCTGCCGGACTGGCTGTCGCCAATCAATTAAATCGTCGCGGTTATGAAGTAACGGTATTCGAGAAACTGGAGTACGTCGGCGGTTTGTTGCGCTTCGGCATTCCCAACTTCAAGCTTCATAAGCCGATTATTGACCGTCGGATCAACATCATGCAGGCTGAAGGGATTGTTTTTCAGACAAAAACGGACATCGACATCACCCATCTTCCCGAAGGGTTCGATGCTTATTGTGTCTGTACGGGTACGCCGCAGGCACGCGACCTCAAGATTCCGGGACGTGACTTGCGCGGTATTCACTTTGCGCTCGAGATGCTGGCGCAGCAGAACCGGATATTGGCCGGACAAACATTCGCTGCCAATGAATTGGTGTCGGCCAAAGGAAAAAAAGTGCTGGTCATCGGTGGTGGCGATACGGGAAGTGACTGCATCGGCACGAGCAACAGACAGGGAGCCACGAGTGTGACCCAAATAGAAATCATGCCACAGCCACCGGTAGGGCATAATCCGACTACGCCATGGCCGCAATGGCCTGTGGTCTTAAAGACTAGCAGCAGTCACGAAGAAGGATGCACACGCCGTTGGAGTCTCACTTCAAACCGTTTCTTGGGCAAGGGTGGCCACGTATGTGGAGTCGAGGTCGAAGAAGTGGAATGGATAGCCAACCCTGATGGTGGACGTCCCACAATGAAACCTACGGGCAAGAAAGAAGTGATTGAGGCCGATTTGGTCTTGCTGGCCATGGGCTTTCTGAAACCTGAGTTGCCCTCGCTGCCCGAGAATGTTTTTGTGGCCGGAGATGCGGCTATGGGAGCAAGCCTTGTGGTAAGATGTATTGCTGACGGACGAAAAGCGGCCGCTGACATCGATCACTATCTTCATCGGCAAACGAAAAAATAACAGACGGTTCGATCCGATGACCGAAATCCGACAACTTACATTCTGAGTAGCCCTTGCCGCTCTGCTGTCAACGCATGGACACGAGAGTGACCGGAGGTGGGCAGGAAACGTTTGAGGGATCGGTACGACATCGTTCCGATATAATTAGGAGAAACAACGATCACTAATCAATTATTATGTGTGGAATAACAGCTATATTCAATATTAAGAGCCAGACGCCCGAATGGCGGGAAAAAGCGTTGGCTATGTCTAAGAGAATTCGCCATCGCGGACCGGATTGGAGCGGCATTTATTGTGGCAAAACGGCTATTTTAGCTCACGAACGGCTTTCGATTGTCGACCCGCAGAGTGGCGGACAACCGCTTTATTCACCCGACCGGCGTCAGGTGCTCGCCGTGAATGGTGAAATCTACAATCATCGCGAAATCCGTCGCCGGTACGAGGGGCAATATGCTTTTCAGACAGGTAGCGATTGTGAGGTTATTCTTGCACTCTATCGTGATAAAGGAATCGACTTTTTGGAAGATTTAAACGGAATTTTCGCTTTTGCACTCTACGACGAAGAACGTGACGAATTTCTCATTGCCCGCGATCCGATAGGGGTGATTCCTTTGTATATTGGCTACGATGATGACGGCACAGTCTATTGTGCCAGTGAGTTGAAGGCGCTCGAAGGATTTTGCGACCGTTACGAACCGTTTTTGCCCGGCTACTACTATTCGAGTCGGATCGGTGAAATGCGGCAGTGGTACACACGTGATTGGTTTTCGGCCGACAGTGTATTGACATCGTCGGACAAGGAGGCGGACACGTCTTCGCCCAGTCAACAGGTCAAAGAAGCATTGGAGGCCGCCGTTCGCCGGCAGCTGATGAGCGACGTGCCCTACGGCGTGTTGCTTTCGGGCGGGCTGGACAGCTCGGTGATTTCAGCGATTGCCAAAAAATATGCCTCGCGCCGCATTGAGAGCGACGGAGTGAAAGAGGCTTGGTGGCCGCAGCTTCACTCGTTTGCCATCGGTCTGAAAGATGCCCCCGATTTGGCTAAGGCACGCGAAGTGGCAAACTTCATCGGAACAGTGCATCATGAAATAAACTATACCATCCAAGAAGGGCTCGATGCCGTGCGGGACGTCATCTATTACATAGAGACCTATGATGTGACGACCGTACGGGCGTCTACGCCGATGTATCTGTTGGCTCGCGTCATCAAGAGCATGGGCATCAAAATGGTGTTGAGCGGCGAGGGGGCAGACGAGGTGTTCGGCGGATATCTGTATTTCCATAAAGCTCCGGATGCACGGGCGTTTCACGAGGAAACCGTCCGCAAGCTGTCTAAACTGTATATGTACGATTGTTTGCGTGCCAACAAATCGCTGGCAGCATGGGGCGTAGAGGGGCGTGTACCTTTCTTGGACAAAGAGTTTCTCGATGTGGCTATGCGGCTCAATCCGGCAGTTAAGATGTGTTCGGGGCATACCATCGAGAAAAAAGTGGTACGCGAGGCCTTTGCCGACATGCTTCCCGAGAGTGTGGCTTGGCGCCAAAAAGAACAATTTAGCGATGGCGTGGGTTACAGTTGGATTGATACGTTGAAAGAAGTAACTTCGCAAGCTGTGTCGGACGAACAGATGGCGCATGCCGCCGAACGTTTTCCTGTCAACACACCGCGCAACAAAGAAGAATATTATTATCGGACGATTTTCGAAGAATATTTTCCTAGTGAGAGTGCTGCCCGCAGTGTGCCTAGTGTGCCTAGTGTGGCCTGCTCTACGGCTGAAGCCTTGGCTTGGGATGCTGCTTTTGCCAACATGAACGAACCAAGCGGACGTGCGGTGCATGGTGTACACGAAGAAGCTTATCAGAAAAACTAACTTTATAAGAAACCGTAATGAAGATAAAATTCACGAAGATGCATGGAGCGGGCAATGACTATATCTATGTCAACACGATGGCATATCCGATTGCTCATCCTGAAGCACTTGCAATTGCATGGAGTCGTCCGCATACCGGCATAGGGAGCGACGGACTGGTACTTATCGGAACTTCCGCAAAAGCGGATTTCAGTATGCGTATCTTTAATGCCGACGGTTCGGAAGCACGTATGTGCGGAAATGCAAGCCGCTGCATCGGTAAGTATCTGTATGAATACGGATTGACAGACAAGACTTCTGTGACACTCGAAACGCTCTCTGGCATCAAACAACTGAACCTCGACGTGAACGAGCAACATATCGTAGAGAGCGTAACCGTGGATATGGGTATCCCATCCGACATCCATTGGGTGGATTTAGGCAGCGATGCGCCTTATCCGAAAGGGGTCGCTGTGTCGATGGGTAATCCGCATTTGGTTATCTTTGTAGACGATGTGAATGAAGTCGATTTGGCCAACGTCGGGGCGCGTCTGGAGTGTCATCCGTTATTCCCCGATCGTGTCAATGTGGAGTTCGCGCAGGTGATAGACGAGAGCCACGTGCGGATGCGTGTGTGGGAACGTGGTTCGGGAATTACGCAAGCATGCGGTACGGGAGCTTGTGCAACGGCTGTGGCTGCCATCAGCTATAAAAATAACTCACGGGAGACAAGTATTATCATGGATGGCGGAACCTTACGAATTTATTGGGACGAACAAAGCCAGCATCTGATGATGAGCGGACCGGCGGTCAAGGTATTCGATGGCGAAATAGAAACAAACGATTAATCATCATAACATAGCAGCATTATGGCATTAGTAAACGAACATTTCTTGAAGCTTTCCGGGAGCTATCTGTTTTCGGATATAGCCAAGCGGGTGAATTCTTTTAAGATTACCCATCCGAAACAGTCTCTGATTAGTCTGGGCATTGGCGATGTGACACAGCCCTTGCCCGCAGTCAGTATCGAGGCTATGCACCATGCGGTCGACGAACTGTCTAAAAGCGAAACATTTCACGGATACGGACCGGAGCAAGGTTATGACTTCTTGATCAACACTATCATCAAGCACGATTTCGCTGCCCGAGGCATCAGTCTTTCGCCTTCAGAGGTTTTTGTCAGCGACGGAGCCAAGAGTGATACGGGCAATATAGGCGAACTTCTGCGTTGGGATAACAGCATGGCGATCACCGATCCGGTATATCCCGTTTATGTAGACAGCAACACGATGTGCGGACGTACGGGGACGCTGGACGAAAACGGGCAATGGAGCAACGTGACTTACCTGCCTTGCACGGCTGAAAACAACTTTATCCCTGCAATTCCCGATCATCGCATTGACCTTATCTATTTGTGTTATCCAAACAATCCGACGGGCACCACACTGACCCACGACCAGCTGAAGAAGTGGGTAGACTACGCTTTGGATAACGATACGTTGATTGTTTTCGATGCGGCCTACGAAGCCTATATCACTGAGTCTGACGTGCCACACTCTATTTATGAAATCAAAGGTGCCAAGAAGGTAGCCATAGAAATCCACAGTT
The DNA here is from genome assembly GCA_964514145.1 of uncultured Bacteroides sp. Taxonomy (GTDB): domain Bacteria; phylum Bacteroidota; class Bacteroidia; order Bacteroidales; family Bacteroidaceae; genus Phocaeicola_A. Next base: position 1,294 of record CAZEPM010000012.1, on the reverse strand, counting down.
TTTCGAAGACGGCCGGATTTACAGGTGTGCGTTGCGGTTATACGGTTGTGCCGAAAGAAGTTACCGCTGCAACGCTTGATGGCAAACGCATCCCCCTCAATCCGTTGTGGAACCGTCGTCAGTGTACGAAGTTCAACGGAGCCAGCTATATCACTCAGCGCGGTGCAGAAGCGATCTATACGCCGGAAGGACAAAAACAAATCAAGGAGATTATCGGATACTATATGGAAAATGCGCAAATTATGCGCAAAGGATTGATAGAGAGCGGATTTAACGTGTATGGCGGAGTTAATGCTCCTTACATTTGGCTGAAGGCTCCTGACGGCATGACTTCTTGGAAGTTTTTCGATAAGCTGCTGTATGAAGTCAACGTGGTATGCACTCCCGGTGTCGGTTTCGGCCCTAGCGGAGAAGGTTATGTCCGGCTAACGGCTTTCGGCAAACGCGAAGATTGCATCGAAGCCATTAGGCGCATTCGGGAGTGGGCATAAACGTAAATAAAAAGCTGTTCGAGAGACTCGCCCTCCGGCGAGGCAAGATGTCACGAACCATCGGCGCGGGTCGGACGGGTAGGGATGTCTCTACCCATCAAATCTTTTACTATCTTTACACACGGTAAACTGGTTGCCAAGAGTAAAAATAGAAGATACGAACTTAAATCTTTGGAACTTATATGCGAATGAGTCCATTTCTTTTGCTTGCGTTGTTGCTGATGGCTCCTGCCGTAGCCGACGATGTCAAGAGTCAATCGCAGTTGTGGCCTGCACGGACGTACTCGTGCGTGGCTGTTATCTGAACATCAACGATGATGCCGTGTGCCTAAAGGGAGGCAAAGGCACGTTTGCAGATAAAGACTCCACCAATGGGCCGTGCCGCAACATCCTCATAGAAGCATGCCGCTATGATGCGGCGGGGGCGGGAGTAACGTTCGGGAGCGAGGCGTGGGATTGCTCCAACGTCATCCTGCGCGACTGCACTTTCAACAAAACGACGAACATCGTGCTCTTCAAGATGCGTCCAGACACACCACAGAGCTATTGCAACGTGCTTGTGAAAAACGTGAGTGGAGTCCTCGAAAACGGTATCCGGGTAGCACCTTGGCTACAGTTTTTCAACAAACAACGACGACCCGACATGCCCCGTTCGCGGGTGAGCAACGTCACCCTGCACAATGTTAACGTAATCTGTTCGAAGCGCTTCTACGATGTGCGGTCATCTGATAACTACGACTTTGAGGACTTCACTTTTGATAATGTGGAAGCTCAAACCTCCGACGACTTCTTTTTAACTGACT
>CAZEPM010000011.1:17623-28524 GCA_964514145.1 uncultured Bacteroides sp. | reverse complement strand
CTTATCCCGAACTCACGTAAACATTGAGCGCGGACAGTCTCTTTCCTTTCGCAAGGGGAATGGCGAGAGTGTCCGCACTTTTTTTGTGCGGGTGGTTAGGACTGGTGTCGACAGCGTGTCGTTGTCTTGCAGACAAGAGCCTGTCAGCGTGGGAATGCGCCTTTGCCAGCGTGTTTATCAGGCCTGTTCCATGAACGGATGTGGCAGGGCAGGCAAAAGAGAGAATGTTCGATGAGGATACTCAGGCCTCAGGAGTCGGGTCTGTTCCCCAACGATTTTGAATCTCGTCTAAAATGCGAAACAAATCGTCTGCCGTTTCTGCCCGAAGCATGGCGATGCGCGTGTCTCTGAAGTTGGATAATCCTTTTAGCAGCGGCGTGGCAGCCAGATGCCGCCGGATGTGTAAGATGCCGCGACGCTCGTCAATCCGGTCTATGCTTTGGCGGATTTCTTCGCGCAAGACGTCCATTTTCCATCCAAAAGACAAAGGCGGCAATTCTTCGCCGGTCTTCAAATAATGTTTGACTTCCTTGAATATCCATGGTCGCCCAAAACTTCCACGACCAATCATAACGGCATCTACGCCGTAACACTCAAAACATTCCTTGGCGCGTTGGGGCGTTGTGATGTCTCCGTTGCCGATGATTGGGATGTGTATGCGCGGGTTTTGTTTGACGGCTCCGATAAGTGTCCAGTCAGCTTCGCCGGTATACATTTGTGCCCGTGTTCGTCCGTGAATCGTAAGTGCTTCGATGCCGCAGTCTTGCAGACGTTCGGCCAAGTCGACAATGATGCGATGTTCGGCGTCCCATCCCAGCCGTGTTTTTACGGTAACGGGGATTTTTACGGCGTCTACCACAGCACGTGTAATTTCCAGCATGGCCGGAATGTTTTGCAGCATGCCGGCTCCGGCTCCTTTGCCGGCCACACGTTTCACGGGGCAGCCAAAGTTGAGGTCTAGGATGTCGGGTTGGGCTTCTTCCACGATTTTTGCGGCTTCCACCATGGCTGTTTTGTCTTTTCCGTAAATTTGGATGGCTACCGGTCGTTCTTCTTGGCTGATGACGAGTTTCTGCATGGTCTTGTTTACAGAGCGGATGAGCGCGTCGCTCGATACGAATTCTGTGTAGACTAAATCTGCACCAAACCGCTTGCACATCAGTCGGAAAGCTATGTCGGTCACGTCTTCCATCGGTGCCAAAACTACCGGATAGGTTCCTAGGTCAATATCTCTGATTTTCATAATTCCTTGTCGATTGGGTGGTAAAATTACAAAAAAGCATGGTGATGATGAAAAGTCTCTCTGTGGTTCCCTGGGTTGTCCGGATGCGTACAAGCCTTTTTTCGGGTCATTTTACGGTAAATGCCGGAGGAAGGGCGGGATATGGAAAGAATCGTATATCTTTGCATATACAAAATCAGAATCTATGTATACACTCAGTGATTTTGAGATCATGGCGCCGGTAGGTTCGCGCGAGTCGTTGGCTTCAGCTATTCAGGCTAAGGCTGATTCTGTTTATTTCGGTATTGAGAATCTGAATATGCGTGCACGTTCGGCCAATACTTTTACGATTGACGATTTGCGTGAGATTGCCGCTACGTGTGAGGCGCATGGCGTCAAGAGCTATCTCACTGTCAATACCATTATCTATGATGAAGATATGGCGTTGATGAGACGCATTGTCGATGCGGCTAAGGCTGCAGGAATTTCGGCTGTGATCGCTGCCGATATTGCTGTGATGAGTTATTGCAATCAGATAGGGCAGGAGGTGCATTTGTCTACTCAACTTAATATCTCGAACATTGAGGCCTTACGGTTTTATGCACGCTTTGCCGATGTGGTGGTACTGGCCCGTGAACTCAATCTGAAGCAAGTTCGCGAGATTTACCGACAGATTGTGGACGAACAGATTTGCGGTCCCGGTGGACAACCGGTACGCATAGAGATGTTTTGTCATGGTGCTTTGTGTATGGCAGTTTCCGGCAAATGTTATTTGAGTCTGCACGAACTTGGGACTTCGGCCAATCGCGGTGCCTGCATGCAGGTGTGCCGCAGGGCATATTGGGTGAAAGACCGTGAGAGTGACATAGAACTGGAGGTAGACAACAAATATATTATGTCACCCAAAGATTTGAAGACGATTCATTTCATTGACGAAATGATTGATGCCGGGGTGCGCGTGTTTAAGATTGAAGGGCGTGCGCGTGGTCCTGAATATGTCTACACCGTGGTGGAATGTTACAAGCAAGCCATTGCAGCCTGTCTGGATGGTACTTTCTCTTCTGATAAGGTCGCAGCTTGGGACGAACGCCTGAAGACTGTGTTCAATCGCGGGTTCTGGAATGGTTACTATCTGGGGCAGCGTTTGGGCGAATGGAGCAAGAATTATGGTTCTGAGGCTACCGAGCGAAAGGTCTATGTGGGTAAGGGAGTGAAATATTTCTCTCAACTTGGCGTAGCTGAATTTCTGGTTGAGGCTTCTGACATGCACGCCGGAGACAAATTGTTGATTACCGGTCCGACAACGGGTGCTCTTTTCTTGACACTCGAAGACCCGCGAGTCGATCTGAAATCGGTAGCCCATGTGGAGAAAGGTGTACGGGTGTCGTTTAAAGTTCCTGAGAAGATACGTCCCAGCGACAAACTCTATAAATTGGTTAGCACGGCCGAAGAACGCCGGTTGCGAGGCCTTGTCGAATAAGTTAATCAAAACGTACATAAGGTTGCAGACGGCGCAGGTCTTCTGCCGTAAACTCCGGATAGAGCGAAAGCGCAGACAGATCTGTGATGCGTCCGTACTTGTGCCGGTGTTCGACGATGGTGCGTGCCTGATAAAACGAGAGGTAAGGATGACGCCGCAGACGTTCTACATCCCAATAGTTGATGCGCAATGAAGGATGAGGCGGGGTGTTGATCGTAAACCATTGTGCAATGTTTTCTGGCAGACCACTTATTTCTTTGAGTTGACCAACGTCTGCATAGCCACCCAGCGTACGCCCGTACTGCACGATTTGGCGGGCGTAGTAACTGCCGATACCGGGAATCTTTTTCAGCTCTGTCGTGTCGGCTGCATTGAGATCGATGACGGTTCCTTCCGGGTATTTTTCCGTGTAAGACGTATGGGGCACGGCAGGTGTCGGAGCTGTTTCCGGTGGTGGAGCAATGTGTTCAGGCTGTGGCGTTGGCCGGACGGGGGCGATAGCAATGTAGGGCGCCAGTTGCTCGTATTGAGTCTCGCTGAGCCCATAGATGCGTTTTAGGTCTGATGCCTGACGAAACCTCCCTCCTTTATTTCTGTATTTAATGATGTTGTTGGCTACAAACGGGGACAGTCCCAAACGGGAAAGGCCGTCGGCATCAATGCTATTGGGATCGAAAACAAACAAGCTTGCAGCAGGTTGTGTGTTTGTCGGTAGATACGCTTGCCTGCGTGTCTGCTCCGCTTTTGTCACCGCAGCCATAAACCGGTCTAGTTCTTCTGTGTCGGTCTGCTGCCTTTCGTCCTCTTTATCGAGATGTAACAAGTTTGCTGTTAACAAACAGCCGGCTACAACGAGCAGCACAGCAATGCTCCGACGGTCGGCGAGCGAGAAATAAAACCAGCTTTTCCACATACGTTATTTTAGTAAACCCCACTCTTTCAGCAGAATCATGATGATGGCAATCGGAGCGACAATGCGTATCAGGATGAGGTAAAAATAGAAGAATCCAACTTTTAGTCGTCCTTCGTTAGACACTTCCGCATAGACTAATTTTCGTTGCAGATACCAGCCCACGAACAGACACGTTAGCAGGGCACCTATGGGAAGCATGACTTTAGCCGTCACATAGTCGAACAAATCGAACAATGTCATACCGGCAATTGTCCATTCCTTGCCTATCCCCAGCGAGAGCGAACAGCAGGAACCAATCAGCAGACAGCCTGCGGTGACAATGGTTGCCGCCGTCCGGCGCGTGAGATTGAACTCTTCGTGCAGATAGGCCGTCACAACTTCGTGAAGCGAAATGGTGGAGGTCAGAGCCGCCAGTGCCAGCAGGATGTAGAACATGAGCGAACAAATGTAGGACAAAATAGGCATGTTGCCAAAAGCTTGCTGGAAAACGTTGGGAAGCGTGATAAACACCAGCGAAGGGCCGGTGTCGGGCGCTATGCCTACGCTGAAGGCGGCGGGAAAAATGACGAGGCCGGCCAAAATGGCGATCAGTGTGTCGATAGTGCCTACGCTGATCGCTGTTTTGGTGAGATTTGTGTCTCGTTTGAAATACGAAGCATACGTACACAGGGCGCCCATACCCAGACTGAGCGAATAGAACACTTGCCCCATTGCGCTGAGCAACATGCCGGAGTCTATCTTGGAAAAGTCGGGCGAAAACAGAAATTCTACGCCCTTTTTTCCGTTTGGCAGGCAGATGGAGCATACGGCCAGTATGAGGATGATGATAAACAGCAGCGGCATCATTAGTTTAGACGACTTCTCAATGCCGTTTTTTATACCGCGAACCACAATGACGTAGGTCATCAGCAAGAAACAGACTAGCCAGAGTAGCGGCCGGAAAGAACTTTGCATAAACAGATTGAAGTCTTCGGAAAAATCGGCTGCCTGCTTCCCTGCAAAACGGTTGGTTGCCGAATCGAAAATATATTCCAGTGTCCACCCTGCTACAACAGAATAGTAGCTGAGAATCAAGAATGCTGAGAGAACCGCCAGAAAGCCGACTCCTTTCCACGGCGTACCCGGCGCCAGCCGTTGGTAAGCCCTTGCGGTATTCGACTGCGAGTGTCGGCCAATCAGAAATTCAGAAACCATCACTGGGATTCCTATGAACAAAACGCAGCCTATGTAGACCAAAATGAATACCGCGCCACCATGTTCGCCTGTTTCGTAAGGAAAACGCCAAATATTGCCCAATCCAACGGCTGAGCCTGCAGAGGCTAAGATAATGCCTAGTCTGCTGCCAAAGTTCGTTCGTTCTGTCCGTGCCATGAGTTTTTGTAAGCTGATAAATCTTTTTAACTGTTAGGTTAATGCAAATATAAGCATTAAACGGTATGTTTGCGCGCAATTTTGTAACATTTCCTTTCTTTATGAGACAGTTTGTGCGACGTTATATGTTTTCATGGTTACTGATAGCCGTGATTTTGTTTCTTTCGTTTTTCAAAGTGCCGGAAACAGAACTGAGCGATGTGCCGTTTATCGACAAATGGACGCACATCGCCATGTATTTCACGTTGTGTTCGGCGATTTGGATTGAATATTTGCGCAGTCATCACGCTATTTGCTACCGGAGGTTGGTGACAGGTGCGATCGTTTTGCCTTGTGTGATGGGAGGTGTCATCGAATTGTTGCAGGCATATTGTACGACTAATCGCTCTGGCGACTGGTTGGACTTTGCAGCCAATTCGCTGGGTGTACTGCTGACGGCCGTGTTGGGTTTCACGCTCTATCGCAAGTGGTTTTTCCACAAAAAGTTATGATTGGGGTCGTGGATGCGTTGGTGAGCAGCCTTGTCTGGCATGCTGACCGGCCTTGAACAACATGGTGGACAGGGCAGGTTATTGTCGTGTTTTGGACGGGCGTTGCACCGGGTAAATAAAAAAGGAGTGACTTATTGCGGCCACTCCTTATAAGGATGTAATCTCAGCTGCGAGTTGTAGTAGCGTCGGTCGCCGGTGACTTCCGTGCCCAAGAAAGGCGGTCGGTCGAAGGTTTCGTCTTCGCTCGAGAGTTCTATCTCGGCCAAGGTCAGTCCTTCGTTGTCTCCATGAAATTCGTCTATTTCAAACGTGTGGTTTCCGCAGCGCACAAGATAGCGCGTTTTCTCTATCCGTCCGGCTTCACAGAGTTTCATCAGTTCGCCGGCTTCTTCGCGTGTCAGCTCTTTTTCCCATTCGTAGCGCGTGGTGCCGGTGGCGTTAGATGCGCCTTTGATGGTGAGAAATCCTTTGTTGTCACGGATGCGCACACGCACTGTCCGTCCGCTGGTGCTGCATAGGTAACCTTGCACGATGTGACTGGCAGCGTAAGCTTGACTTTTATATTCTCCCGTGACGAGAAATTTCCGTTCAATTTCCTGCGGCATGTTTATCCCCATATAGAGAAACAAATCACGCTGATAATGGCAAGAATAATCAGTCCGATAAAGACTCCTTTAACGATTTTCTCGGCTCTTTGTTCTTCGCGTTGTTTGCGAATAGTTTGGTTTTTTTTGCTTCTTTGACTCATGGTATCTATCATATTTAGTTATTAAATTTCTGCATCACCGAATTCCATCAGGTAGGCTTTGATGAATCCGTCGATTTTTCCGTCCATCACTCCGTTGACGTCGGAGGTTTGATGGTTTGTGCGGTGGTCTTTCACCCGGCGATCATCGAAAACGTAGCTGCGTATCTGTGATCCCCATTCTATTTTCTTTTTTCCTGCTTCTATCTTGGCTTGTTCGGCCATACGATGTTTCATCTCTTTTTCGTAGAGGATAGAGCGGAGTTGTCGCATGGCGTTTTCTTTGTTTTTCGGCTGGTCTCGCGTTTCGGTGTTTTCTATGAGGATTTCCTCTTCTTCGCCCGTGTAGGGGTCTTTGTATTGGTATCGCAGACGTACACCCGACTCTACTTTGTTTACGTTTTGTCCGCCGGCTCCTCCGCTTCTGAAGGTATCCCACGAGATGCATGCGGGTTGGATGTCGACTTCAATGGAGTCGTCTACCAATGGGGTTACGAATACAGAGGCGAACGAGGTCATGCGTTTTCCTTGTGCATTGTAGGGTGAGACACGCACGAGGCGGTGTACGCCGTTTTCACCTTTCAGGTAGCCGTATGCGAATTCGCCGTGTATTTCCATCGTGACGCTCTTGATTCCGGCTTCGTCTCCTTCCTGTAGATTGGCTATGGAGACTTTGTGTTTGTTGGCTTCTGCCCATCGTGTGTACATTCGCATGAGCATCGATGCCCAGTCTTGGCTTTCGGTTCCTCCGGCTCCGGAGTTGATTTTGAGCACGCAGTCCATTGAGTCAGCTTCTTGTCGGAGCATGTTTTTCAGTTCCAGTGCCTCGATAGCTTCAATGGTTTTGGCGTAGGTGTTGTCGAGTTCGGCTTCGGTGATGAGTGCGTCTTTGCAGAATTCGAAAGCCAGTTCGGTTTCTTCTGCCAGGGTTTTGACGTGTTTGTATCCATCGATCCATGCTTGAAGATTTTTTACTTTCTTCATCTGTGCCTCGGCTTTCTTGGCGTCGTCCCAGAATCTCGGGGCTTGTGTGTGCAATTGTTCTTCTTCTACTTCAATGAGTTTGGTATCTATGTCAAGATAGCGTCGCAACGCTTCTGTACGTTCTTTTACTTCTTTGAGTTGTTCTATTGTGATCATATGTTTTTTATCTCAGCAGGATTTGGTGACAAAGATAGTTAATTCCTTGTAAACTATTCCTTATACATCTCTTCAATTTCGGATGCGTAGTGTCGGTAGACAACGTTTCTGATGATTTTGAGCGTATTGGTCAGTTCTCCGCGTTGCATGGTAAAGGGTTGGTTGAGCAGAGTGAAATATTTGATTTGCTCGTAGTGTGCCAGTTGTTTTTGCAGTTTGTCTATGCGTCTGCGATAGAGTTGCGTGATTTCCGGCTTTTGCAGTAAGTCAGCGGTGTTGGTGTAGTCAATCCCGTGGCGTTTGGCATAGTCCTTCAGTGCATGGTATTCGGGGACAATCAGGGCGGTAACATACTTTCGCTGGTTTGCGATGACGGCAATCTGGTCGATGTATCGGTCGATTACCAGACAGCTTTCGATGGCTTGCGGTGCAATGTATTTTCCATACGAAGTCTTGAATAAGTCTTTGATGCGATCGGTCAGGAAGAGTTCACCGTCTTTCAGGTAGCCGGCGTCTCCGGTGTGAAACCATCCGTCTTCGTCGATGGTCTGGCGTGTGATCTCTTCTTTATTATAATATCCTTTGGTTACGGTTTTGCCTCGCACCAAGATTTCATTGTTTTCGTCTATTTTGATTTCCAGTCCCGGAATGACTTTGCCTACAGATCCGATGGTGTAGTATGGCAGATTGTCGCACGATACGGTTGCCGTGGTTTCAGTCAGTCCGTATCCGGCAAGCATGTTGATTCCGACGGAGTGAACGAATTCTTCAATGACCGGAGGAATGGTCGCTCCCGCAGTGGGGAAGAAGTTTCCGCGTTCGATTCCTATGGTTTTCTTCAGCAGACTAAAGATTGTCTGATCGTAAATCCAGTATCGTAGGCGTAGGAATAGGGGTGGTTTCTTTCCTAGCCGTTTGTAGTTCAGGTGATAGGCACGGCCGGTCTGCAAAGCTCTGTGTATGAAAAAGCGTGCGATGATCGAGCTGGCTGCAATCTTTTCTTGTACCGCCGCATACACTTTCTCCCAATATCGTGGAACGGCACACATGGCAGTCGGATGTATTTCGCGGATGGAACGTTGAATGTCGTTAGGTCTTAGGTTGATACACACTTCGCAGCCTCTGAACAAACAGAAATACACCCATGCCTTTTCGAAGATGTGTGTCAGTGGCAGGAAGCTCATCACTACATCTTTTTCCGTCAGGCGTGCCAGCCGCACCTCGTGTGCTCGAAGAGCCTCCTCGTAGCAGGAATGGTGCAGCATGACCCCTTTGGAAATACCGGTTGTGCCGGAAGTATATAAGATATTGGCCAGATCGTCAAACGAGAGTGAGGCCATTCGTCTGTCCAGCTCATCTTGCGTGTTTTCTTGTTGGCAGGCAAGATTCAGGAAATAGTTGTAATAGATTGACGTCCGGTCGTCTTTATGTTTCGTCACATTGGAGCTGAAGATAATCAGCTGTTTCAGTGTGGGACAAGAGCTCATGGCGCGGAATGCCGCATCATACTGATATTGTTCACCCACAAACATGATGCGCAGTTTGGCATCGTTGATGATTTCTTGCACTTGTCTTTCGGAACTGGTGGCATAAAGCGGGACGGACACGGCTCTGACCATGAAAACCGAAAAATCCGAATACAGACATTCCGGTTTGTTTTGCGAAAAGATACCGATGTTTTCTTGCACGCCGACTTTCAGTGCAAGGAGTGCACGTGCAGCCACGCAAATGGTATTCGAAAACTGGTTCCACGTCACAGGAATCCATTGTGACCTGATATCGTCACGATAGCGTAACACCACGCGCGAACCATATTTTTTCGCTTGTTCGTGTATGAGGCAGGCTAAGTGTGGATAAGTCATTTTGTCCTGTTAGTTGAAAAATCGATTACAAAGGTATAGTTTTAATTTGGAATGGCATATTTTTGCACCCGGAATCAAGTTAGAATATTATGGATAAAGAAACAATTTTTAGTGACGCCGTTAACCTGCTCAAGATACTCATCAGTACACCCTCCATCAGTCGGGAAGAAACAGCAGCGGCCGATCTTTTGCAGCGATACATGGAGTGCTGCGGCATTCCGGCAACTCGTTCAGGCAATAATATATGGTGTGTCAGCCCGGAGTTTGAGCCAGACAAACCGACCATCCTGCTCAATTCGCATATCGACACGGTGAAACCTGTCAACGGATGGCAGAAACAACCCTTCACCCCCACGGAAATCGACGGTAAACTTTACGGACTGGGCAGCAACGATGCGGGAGCCAGCCTCGTATGCCTCTTTGAAACCTTTAGGGAGCTTACGAAAAAGAGTCAGCCCTACAACCTGATTTTTTTGGCTTCTTGCGAAGAAGAAGTTTCGGGCAACGGAGGCATCGAGAGCGTGTTGCCCCAGTTGCCGCCTATTGCGCTGGGAGTGGTGGGTGAGCCGACAGCCATGCAACCGGCCATCGCAGAGAAAGGTCTGATGGTGCTCGACGTGGAAACACATGGGAAAGCCGGTCACGCCGCACGCGACGAGGGCGACAATGCCATCTATAAGGCTATGGAGGAAATCGCTTGGTTTGCCAATTATCGGTTTGAGAAAGAGTCGCTCTTGTTGGGACCGGTGAAGATGACCGTCACGCAGATAGAAGCCGGCACGCAACACAACGTAATTCCCGACTGGTGTAAGTTCGTGGTCGACGTGCGTAGCAACGAACATTATTCAAACGAAGAACTGTTTTCCGTCATCCGCAGTCAGATCAGTAGCGACGTGCAGGCACGTTCGTTCCGTCTGAATTCCTCGTCCGTTGCTGCCGACCACCCCTTTGTGCAGCGGGCGGTGGCGCTCGGCCGTGTGCCTTTCGGGTCGCCCACGCTGTCCGATCAGGCGCTGATGCACTTTCCGACGGTCAAAATCGGACCGGGAAATTCGTCGCGTTCGCACACAGCCGACGAATACATCGTCCTGGATGAAATACAAGAGGCTTTGACGATTTACTATGAGTTGCTCGATAACTTGAAGATTGCGGAAAAAACAGCCGACAAAGTAGGCAAATAGTGTAGATTATATTATATTTGCGGTGTATTTTTAAAAATAAATAGTGATATGAAAGAATTAATTGAAAAAGCAGAAGGTCTGTTTGCTGCTTTTGGCACAGATGCAAAACTTCAATGTGAAAACGGAAACAAAGCAGCCGGCCTGCGTGCCCGCAAGGCTTCTTTGGAGTTGGAAAAACTGATGAAAGAGTTTAGAAAGGTATCTTTGGAAGAAAGCAAAAAATAAGTTTCTTCTTTTCTTAATCATGAAGGGCTATCGGCAGATGTTTGTCGGTAGCCCTTTTTGTATGCCGGCAGTCAGACCGTTTGTTGGCAAAGGCTGTTTACCCTGCTGATCAGCCCTGTCCGCGATGGTGGCAAGGCCTTGCCACCATCGGGTTTCGCCCTGTCAATCACTTTTGTTAAATATGGTTTTTTATTATGTGATAAGTTTGTGTAATTTTAATTTCTGAAAATTCAACACATGATATGCATAATGCGTTTTATTTCCATAAAAT
>CAZEPM010000011.1:0-17523 GCA_964514145.1 uncultured Bacteroides sp. | reverse complement strand
TTTTATTTTTGTATGTAGAAATATGAATGTCATGAAAGGTTATTTGATGAAAATAAACGTTGATGAAGTTTTCAGATTTCTACCTTCTCTTGTTAAAAACCTGACGGGGGGGGGTAAATATAGTGACATAATGTCGCTTCTGAGGATAAATGACAAAAGTGAAGTGTCATGTCCCTCCATAAGCATAATAGCAAGGAATCAAAGCGAAGATTCCCGATTTTCCAAAGATGACTGTTTGTTCATTATAAAAGATAGTTCCCCGCCCTTACATCGTTTGGTTTATTTGAATGTGCCAGACTTGATGCCCGTGGAGAAGTGGTTTGCGGACCATTTCTTTGCGGCATTTTTTTGTCGCATGCACAAACAAACAATTAAAGGGTTGTGTTGTTGCTTGTGTTGATATGATCAGCGGGGGGGGGATGGAATCAGATAAGGTCAGGCAGTAAAAAGAGTTATTGTTACCGGAGGACAAGTTTCCTCTTATGTTTAACTTAATTTATAGAGCTTATGATGAAAGTTGTGACACTTCTCTGTGCCTATTTGCTGATAGGTATCAATTTGGCAATTGCACAATCATTGCAAGTGAATGGAGTTGTCGTTTCGGGTGAGGATGGTGAGCCAATTATCGGGGCTTCGGTAATGGTGAACGATTCCAGAACCGGTACGACAACCGATGTCGAGGGTAAGTTCTCGCTGAGGGTAAATCCCGGCGATAAACTGAGAATCAGTTACATCGGCATGAACACGCAAATCGTGACGGCAGAGCCGTCTATGCGTATTGTTCTTCAGAGTGATGCACAGATGATTGACGAGGTGGTCATTACCGGTATGAACCGGATGGATAAGCGCCTGTTTACCGGAGCATCCGACCAGCTAAGTGCTGAAGATGTGTTGCTGAGCGGTATGGCGGATATCAGTCGCTCGCTGGAAGGCCGTTCGGCCGGTGTGTCTGTGCAGAACGTGACAGCCACGTTTGGTACGGCTCCCAAGATTCGCATTCGTGGTGCAACTTCGCTTCTTGGAACTTCGAAACCATTGTGGGTTGTTGATGGTGTGATAATGGAAGATGTGATTGAGATTTCTCCGACCGACCTGACTTCGGGTGATGCCGAGACGCTGATCAGTTCGGCCATCGCAGGACTGAACTCTGATGACATCGAGAGCTTCAACATCCTGAAAGACGGTTCGGCTACCTCTATTTATGGTGCCAAGGCCATGGCGGGTGTGATTGTAATCACCACCAAGAAAGGACGTGCCGGAGCCACACGGCTCAACTACACGGGTGAGTTCACCACACGCATGAAGCCCAGCTATTCGGACTACAATGTGCTCAATTCGCAAGATCAGATGAGCGTGTTTGCCGAAATGCAGTCAAAGGGATGGCTCAATTTTTCAGAAACAGTTCGTGCTTCAAACAGTGGTGTCTATGGCAAGATGTACCAGCTCATCAATACCTATAACAGTACGAGCGGACAGTTTGGCCTTCCCTATACGGAAGAGGCTATGAACAGCTACCTGCGCCAGGCGGAGTATCGCAACACCGACTGGTTCGACGAGTTGTTCAGTAACAGCCTGATGATGAACCACTCACTCAGTCTGTCGACGGGTACCGAACGCTCTACGTCATACATCTCACTCAGCTACATGAGTGATCCGGGCTGGTACAAGCAGAGTTCGGTGGAGCGTTACACGTTCAATGCCAATTCGCGTTTCAACTTCAGCGACCGGTTGAATCTGACGTTGTTGGGCAATGCCAGCTACCGCAAGCAGCGTGCTCCGGGAACGGCTTCGCAGGAGACGGATGAATACACGGGTGAAGTACACCGTAATTTCGAAATCAGCCCGTTCTATTATGCTCTCAACACGTCGCGTACGATGGCCGCCGATGAGGACTACACGCGCAATTACACTTCTTTCAACATCTTCGACGAGTTGGAGAACAATTACATTTCGATGAACGTCATCGATGCCAAGTTTCAGGCCGAGCTGAACTGGACGATTATTCCCGGTCTGGAGTTCAACTCGCTGGCTTCTTATCGTTACGTGTCGTCGTCCAGCCAACATCACATCAAGGATGATTCCAATCAGGCGCGTGCTTACCGCGAGATGAGCGATGCCACCATCCGCGACAACAATCCGTTCCTTTATGATGACCCTGATGAGCTGAACACCGAGCCGATTTCAATATTGCCCTACGGTGGTATTTATGAAAAGACGGAGTATCGGACAAAGAGTTACACGGTTCGTAACTCACTGACTTGGAACAAAATTTTCAACGACACACACATTGTCAATCTCTACGGTGGTATGGAGATTACCTCGGTGTCACGTTCCAGTGACTGGTTCAGAGGCTGGGGTCTGCAGTACAATGAAGGTGAGATTGCATTCTTCGATTACCGCGCCTTTAAGCAAGCCAGTGAAGACGGTGCCGACTATTACACCTTGTCGAACACGAACCGGCGTACGTTGGCCTACTACGGAACGGCGAACTATTCATACAAAGGCCGGTACAATTTCAATGGTACGGTACGTTATGAAGGCACCAACCGTTTGGGACGTGCCACGAGTGCCCGTTGGCTGCCTACGTGGAACATTGGTGCAGCATGGAACGTGCATGAGGAAAGTTTCTTTGAGTCGTTCCGCCCCACACTGTCTCACTTGAATCTGAAAGCATCTTACAGCTTGACGGCTGATGCCGGTCCGGATTACATCTCCAACTCGGTGGCCATTATCGAGAGCTACTCGCCGTGGCGTCCCACAGCCAGTGATCAGGAGAGCGGGCTTCAGATTACTTCGTTGGGCAATAAATCACTGACTTATGAGAAGAAACATGAGTTCAACATCGGTCTCTCGGTAGGTTTCCTGAATAACCGCATCAATTTCGAAACGGACTTCTATGTGCGAAACAACTACGATTTGTTGGGCATAGCTTATACGGAAGGTGTTGGCGGTGAGATTCGTAAATATGCCAACGTGGCCGATATGAGCTCGCGTGGTGTGGAATTTACGCTTTCGACCCACAACATCAGCACCCGCGACTTCAACTGGAACACAGACCTTACGTTCTCTTGGAGCAAGCAAAAGATTACGAATCTGGAGAGCGATGCCAACATGATGGATCTGATTGTCGGCACGGGTTACAACCTGGAGGGTTATGCACCTTATTCGTTGTTCTCCATTCCTTTTGTCGGGCTGGATTCCGATGGTCTGCCGATGTTTGAACTGGGCGGTGTACTCATTACGCAGGATAATTATAGCGAACTCAATTTCCAAACAACGGATGCTGATATTTTGAACTCGTTGAAATATGAAGGTCCCACTGATCCGAAGGTTACCGGTGGATTTGGAAACATCTTTACCTACAAGAATTTCCGCCTGAACATCTTCATGACCTACGCTTTCGGTAGCAAAGTGCGCTTGAATCCGGTATTCTCGTCTTCTTATACGGACTTTGACGCCATGCCGGGTGAGTTCAAGAACCGTTGGATGGTGCCGGGCGATGAGGAAAAAACCAATATTCCGGTTATTGCCAGTGTGCGTCAGAGACAAGTGATAGGCTCGAGCTATTTATCTATGGCCTACAACGCTTATAACTATTCTACGGCCCGTGTAGGAAAGGGTGATTTCATCCGGATGAAGGAAATCTCGCTTACCTATGATTTCCCTAAAAACTGGATTTCCGGTGCACGTCTGACGAACTTGTCTTTGAAGGCACAGGTGACCAACCCGTTCCTTATCTACACGCATGACTCCATGAATGGGCAGGATCCGGAATATTATTCTTCGGGTGGTGTGTCGTCTCCTTTGGCCAGACAATTCACGTTTACCGTTCGTGCAGGTTTCTAATCTATAAAAACTTACAGGTATGAAAAGATATTTCGATTATATATTATGTAGTTTGTTGATGGTGTCCGGCGGCGCAATCTCGACCTCGTGTGGTGATTATTTGGATGTCAACCCGGACAACCGTACACAAGTCGATACGGAAGACAAGGTGACCAAACTTCTGGTCTCAGCCTATTCTGACGCACTCCCCATCTTGGTGCATGAGCAGATGTCGGACAATGTCGTCGACCGTGGTACGTCTTACTCTTGGACTCGTGTATCTTGCCGTGATGCCTACCTCTTTACGGAATTGTTCAGTGGTACTTCTCAAGATACTCCTTACGATCTTTGGGTAGACAATTATGCCGCCATCGCAGCTGCCAACCAAGCGTTGGAAGCTATTGAGGAGTTGGGTGGAGGCAGCGAACTCTCGGCCCAGCGGGGTGAAGCACTCATTTGCCGTGCTTATGCCCACTACACCTTGTGCAACATCTTCTGTCAGGCTTACAATCCGCAGTCGAGTGATACGGATTTGGGCATCCCTTACATGGTAGATGTGGAGGATGACGCATTCAACCATTATGAGCGGGGCACGGTGGCCGAAGTCTATGAGAAGATTGCGGCCGATATAGAAGAAGGATTGCCACTCATCGACGACAATCTTTACACGCAACCTACATACCACTTCAACAAGGCGGCAGCCTATGCCTTTGCCGCAGAGTTCTACTTGCACTACGGCGACTATGAGCGTGCGGTGGAGTATGCTACTACGGCTATAGGCACGAATCCCACTTCGCAGATGCGTGACTTCTCCTCTTATAGCAGCTATACTGGTTCAGAAGAGTATACTGCCGCCTGGATAGACTCCAGTCTGGCTTGTAACCTTTTCATACAAGGCATTACGTCATGGGCAGGTCGGATGGGATATCAGTCACGTGCTGCACACACGTTGGATTTGTTGAACGAGACGTTATATGGCCTCGGCCCTTGGGGAAGTACCAGATTGGTGAACTATTCCACCTACGTCCGTTACTATACGGCCGGTTCCATTCGCAGTTACTTCTTCCCGAAACAGAGTGAATATTTCGTTTATACCGACGTGGTGCAGGGCATCGGAATCGGGCACATCGCGAATGTCCGTTTTTCGGTGGAGCGTACGTTGCTTGACCGGGCCGAGGCATACGCAATGCTTGGAGAGTATGACAACACGGCCACAGACCTTTCTTATTTCTACATTGCCAGCGGAGGCACGTCTTCGCAAGTAAGTGCAACCACCATTGCTGACTGGTATGAAAACGCAAGCGAGTCTTACAAGAAACCGATTGAGCCCCGCTTTACGGTCAATGCCGGCACACAGGAAAACATGATTCATGCCTGCCTGCACGCGCGTCGCATCCTCACGTTGCATGAGGGTACTCGTCTGCTCGATTTGAAACGTTACGGCATAGCTTATACGCACACGGTGGAAGATGGTACCGATATTTACATCGAGCCTTATGACCCACGTTTGGCACTCCAGATTCCGGAAAGAGTCATTCAGGCCGGAATGGAAGCTAACCCGAGATAATCTGTTATAACGAAACTCAAAATGTACATACGTATGAAGAAACTGATAACTTACATATTGGCTTTGTTTGCGGTCGTCGCCATTCAATCTTGCGGCGAGGACGATTTGAATCCTGTCAGTGTGATTATCGACTCGGTGAATGAGAACAATGAGTTTGACGACTGGCTGGAAGAAAACTACCGCATTCCCTATAACATCCGGTTCATATACAAGTATGAGGATGTTGAGAGCGACCTTAGTTATGACCTGGTTCCGGCAGAAATGTCACAGAGTATCATCCTGGCCAAGATGGTGAAATACTTGTGGCTGGATCCTTACGCCCAAGTTGGCGGTGAAGACTTCTTGCGGAGCTACGCGCCGCGCCAGTTCATGGTCATCGGTACGGTGGGATGGAACAGCAACAGCACTTATACCATGGGAACCGCCGAGGGCGGACTGAAGATTACGCTTTATGCAGGAAACTGGCTCCCCCGTTGGTTCCAAGTGGTGGAAGACCCCACGACATCGTCAGGCTACAGTGTCGAAGTGGATAGAGATAACATCAACTATCATTATCTGCACACCATCCATCATGAGTTCGGACACATCCTGCACCAGACGGTTGACTATCCTACCAACTTCAACCTGGTTAGTTCGGGCGACTACTCGGCCACATGGAATGACCTGTCGGACTCTGAGGCCTGGGCTTTGGGCTTTATCAGTCCCTATGCCTCTAACAGTTACGATGATGATTTTGTCGAGACCTTGTCGTATTACGTCACTTATTCCGACGATGAGTGGCAGTCTATCCTGGACGCTGCCGGAACAACCGGCGCCAACAAGATTACCCTCAAGCTGGAGTATGTGAAAGAATACATGCTTGACGTGTGGAATATTGACATCGACCGATTGAAAAACGTGGTAACAAATAAGTTCGACGATATTGAATATTATGATTGGGTAAACTTATAAAATTGTGACTATGAAGAAGAATCTCTTTTACAACATAAGTGTCTGCCTGATGGCGCTTCTTGCATGGGGATGTACCTCGGACGAAATTGACGATGTGTTTGAAGTAAATGCCTCGCAACGGCTGGACAATATGATGGAGGAATGCATGAGCCTGCTGACGGCTGCTCCGAACGGCTGGCTGATTGAATACTATCCGGAGGAAGACCAATCCTATGGCGGATATGTTTTCCTGGCTTCCTTCGAGACCAACGGCGATGTGACGGTTGCCGGAGGAGCCGGCGAACCGGACGAGCGGGTGACGAGTCACTTCTCCATCCTTTCGTCACAGAGCGTCGTTTTGTCTTTTGACACCTACAACTCGCTCTTCCATTATTATGCCGACCCCGATGTGGGCTCCGGAAGCAGTTATGAGGGCGACTTTGAATTTGCCTTCAAGGGAGGCGATTCCAGCGAACTGACCTTCACCGGTGTCAAGACCGGAAATACCATTATGTTCACAGCTTTGGACAGCAGTGTCGACTGGACAACTTATCTGACCCAGGTGGCTGATATGGAGTATGCCATCCTGACCAGTCCTTATTGTGGTTATGTCTATGATGGTAGCGGAGAAACCGTTTCGTTTGACATGGACGCAACCTATCGTTTGCTGACCTATGCCCCCGACAGTTCCAATCCGGACGAGATCACAACGATAGCCTATTGTTATACGAACGACGGCATGAAGTTCTACGAGCCCATTACGTTAGGCTCGTCAGAGGTGCAGACTTTCCGCTGGGACGCGACAGCCGAAGAGATGGTGTGTGTGGAAGATGCCAATGTTGTCCTGTCCGGAATGGTGAGTGACAACTACGTGCCTTATGATCTCTTCCTTGGCGACTGGTATCTTACTCACGGTACCACTGGGCAGGAAGAGACGCCGGTAAGTATCGTGACTTTGGTTGAAGGCGTGTCGTTTACACTCACGGGGTTGACTGCCGACGTTACGCTTGGATATAATAAGATAACCGGTCAGCTTTCTCTCACGACACAGTCTGCCGGTCTATATGGCTCTTATTATCTTTACTTCTGTGTATGGGATCCCGATTCCGGTTATTATGGTTGGGGTGACGGCTATGGCTTTTATATCGTTTGGAATGGTGACGAGTCTGATCCCATACTCACTTTTGAGGACAACGGATCGTGGAGCTATAACACCTCGAGTTTTCGCTTTCAGGCTTTCACCTCAAGCACACCCAGTAGCTCGGCAAGTGTGGGTTATGTATCACGCTATTACTATGTTGAATGTTTGCATAAATAAGCACAATGGTTACACTTTAAAGATTATTTAATATGAAAAAGTATATATCATTCCTACTGACATCGCTCGCCTTGTTATGGACGGCAGGGTGTAGTGACGATGACACGGCGCTCTCCAGCCTGACCATCGACACGACCAGTTCCGTGGGCTTTGATGCCAATGGAGGTACGGGCACCATTACTTATACGGCCACGGGTGCGGTGACAGCCACTTCTGACCAATCATGGCTCACGGTGTCGACTCCGTCAAACGGCACTGTCACCTTCACGGTCGCTGCCAATGATGACATCGTCAGCCGGACAGGTCAAGTGATTCTTTCCTGTGACGGCATAACCCAGTCTGTGGGTATCACTCAGACAGGGGCGTTTTTTGCGATTTACGGGCTGGAAAGCTCCTATAGGCTTGTTATAGCCGAAAGCCAAACCGTGACAGCCACTTATGAGGCTTATGGCGATGTTATCGTTGATACCGATGCCGACTGGTTGACAGCTACGTTCGAAGACGGAGAACTGGTCATTGAGGTCGATGAAAACGACAC
This sequence comes from uncultured Bacteroides sp., assembly GCA_964514145.1. Lineage (GTDB taxonomy): Bacteria > Bacteroidota > Bacteroidia > Bacteroidales > Bacteroidaceae > Phocaeicola_A. The sequence goes on along the minus strand of CAZEPM010000011.1, from coordinate 9,345 downwards.
AGGCGCTTCCCGTTCGGCCTCCATCTCGTTCACGAGTGGATATAAGACATATTCAACGGAAATATGGCAGTCGGGCATCGCAAACTACTATGAATACTTCCAGGGCGAATGGAACTTGGTTTATGGCAGTGGCTCTGTCGCCGTCACCTTGGTTCCGGATGCCGATGAGACAGGATACATTATGCAAGGGTTGCTGTTTGATGTGGCTGTAGACTACGACAGCAGCACCCGTCAGTTGGGCATCGTGTTCCAGTTTGTCGGCATGTATGGTTCCTATTATGCTTACTGGTGTGCGTGGGACAGCTCCGCCGGCTACTATACGTGGACTGCCGGCACCGGAGCCACTTTGACGTTCAATTATGACGAAGATTCTCCCGCCCTCATCTATTCTGACAATGGCGTTTGGGGAAGCTATACATGTAACGCGTTCCTTTTCCGTGCTTTTACGTCAACGACAACCAGCTCAAGCACCAGTGCAGGAAGCATTGCGACTTATTCTTCTGTTTCCGGTCTTTACCGTTAAAGGTAATCTCCAAGGGAGCTGAGTCAAGACTGGACTTGTCGGGCGCAGACAAACAATTTGCAGTCCGCGCCTGACCACTGTAAAGATACCCCCCCGGCCGTGTCTGTGCCACCCTGCGCTCCGGATTGTCCGGAGGCAAGGTGTGTTGCAGGCACGGCCTTCTGTGTTCATACCCCCGTACCGCTTCTTGCCTTTGTGCCATAGGGCGGGCGAAAGGCGGTGATGGCAAAGGCTGTTTACCCTGCTGATCAGCCCTGTCCGCGATGGTGGCAAGGCTTTGCCACCGCAGGGTGCAGCCTGTCTGTCGTCGGCCGACGGATGAAATGTTTGGCTTACATGTTTTTTCTCCGTATCTTTGCGCTCATATACAGCGATATATGAATGAACCATTGTAACAAAGCGTATGTACGGTGAGAAAAACGAAAAAGATTGTGCCTCCAAGAAAGCATTCGAAACTTTTTTCAGAGAGCATTATTTGCGTCTGTATTACTATGCTCTGCGACTGATTCCCGATGAGGAAATCTGCAAGGACATCGTGGGCGATACGTTTTTCTATCTGTGGCAGCACATTGATGATTTCAGACCGGAGACCGCATTGACGTATGTGTACACACACGTTCACAACCTGTGTATTGACCATATCCGCGCAACGAAACGCAAGACTGTGCATATGGCTTCTTATCTGGAAATGCTGAGAGAGTGGAATACCGAGAAACATCGGGAAAGCGAACAACGCATCGTGGTGATCATGGAACTCATTTCGCGTATGCCTGAGACAACCCGCACGGTGATGGAGAAACGCTACCTTGAGAAAAAACCGTATCGGGAGGTGGCCGCCGAAATCGGAATGTCGGAAAGCGGCGTGCGCAAACACATTATGAAAGGATTGGGTATTATCAGACAATATTTTTCTGTTAAATATAAAAAAGGCGGTAACTAAATTGACCCGTTCAAACGTCTTAGTAATATACTACGTTAATATACTACGAGATCATGGAAACACCGGAATTGGCAGCACAACGACAAAAAGAGGAGACGGAGGATGACGCAAGTCTGCAATACGAATGCGAACAGGCGCTGTTGCGAATGCGCTTTGGTCAGCCGTCGGTTGACGAAGCGTGGCGGCGATTGGAAACGCGTGTGAGGAATCGTGTTGCAGTCGAAAGACGGCGACGGTTGCACCGACGGATGGCAGGGGCAGTCTGTGTCGGGGTGGCAGCCGTGGCGGTCGTGTTCTGTCTCTTTCAGGTGCCGGAGCAGAGTGACGCTCCGGAGTGCGACCACATCGTTTTGTGTGAAACTTGTCCGGAAACTGCGGTGGTAATCTCTGCGTGTCCGGCCATCGACACAGAGGCAAGCCGTGCGACGGTGACAACGGGTGAATCGCCCGTGGAAAGATGGGGAGCCGTCATCTCCAAACAGCAGGCCGACTATACGCAGGCAGAGAGCGACCGTGTGCATACGTGCGTGGTGACCATTCCTCGCGGACAGGTCTACCGCCTTGTGTTGAGCGACAGCACGCACGTGTGGATGAATGCCGACAGCCGGCTGTCTTTCCCTTCGCGCTTCACGGGCGCCACGCGCGAAGTCTGGTTGGAGGGCGAGGCCTATTTCCGCGTGGCCAAAGATGCGGCGCATCCCTTTATCATCCATACGCACAATGCGACCGCCGAGGTGTTGGGTACGGAGTTCAACGTGAACGCCTATCCGAATGCCGATGCGTGTGTGACGCTGGTCGAAGGTTCGGTCAAGGTTGAAATGCACGCCATCGGACGTGAGGTCGTTTTATCCCCCGGTCAGGATGTGGTCTGTGGCGACAGCACGTTTGAAGTCCGAAAAGCAAATATTCGTTACAGCGGACAGTGGAAAGACGGCGTTTTATATTTTGACAACACTTATCTGGTTAATATTTTACATGAGTTGGGACGTCGGTACAACCTGACGGTCGAAATCGAAGACGATCCGAAACTGATGTACACCTGCCTTCATCTCGTGGTCGATCGCGACGAGACAATCGACAACATTGTGGAAAACCTGAACATGTTCGAATACTTATTGGTGACGAAAAACGGGGAAAAAATAACAATTCGACGAAAATAATACGTTTTTTCAGGGACTAAATCACAATATTCTTCGTAGTACAAACAAATTGTTTTTTTATCAATATTTATAAAACTATGAGGAAAATAGTCACATTAGAAGAGAAAAGTGTTTTCCGTTACATTCTGTTGTTAGGCATGATGCTGGCAATAGGCTTCCCGGGGCAGTTGACGGCGCAGGATAGGCGGGAAACCTTTACGATGGCATGCAAAAACGAGCCAATGTCGGAAGTGTTGAAGAAAGTAGAGGAACTGTCGGACTTTAAAGTCTTGTTTACTTACAACGAAGTGCAGGAGTTTAAGGTGACGGTCGATGTGGAGAACGTTACGATTGAGGAGTTGATGAAGCGCATTTTGGCTGATTTCGCCTCTTCTCTTGGATACCGGATAAAGGATAACACCATTACGGTTTTCAGGACGGCCGTGTCGGCGGCTCGTGTGTCGTTGACGGTGACCGGAACGGTGACGGATGCGCGTAACAATCCGTTGCCGGGTGTCAATGTCTCGACTGATGATCCGTCTGTCGTGGGCGTGACGGATATTGACGGTCATTTCAGCATCCTTGTTCCGGAAGGTTCAAAGGTCAGCCGTGTTTCGTTTTCGTTTATTGGTATGCAGCCGGTGGAGGTTGCTTACGAGGGACGTCCGCTGAAAATCCGGATGGAGGAGGATGCTCGTGCGATAGACGAGGTGGTTGTGACCGGATTGTTCAACTATAAGGCTTCCAGTTTTACGGGTTCGGCCAGAACCTATTCGAAAGACGACCTTCTGTCGGTGGGTAATCAGAACCTGATCAAGAGTCTGAGTAACCTCGACCCTTCTTTCATTCTTGAAGACAACAATCTCACCGGTTCTAACCCGAATGCTTTCAACGATATCACGATTCGCGGAAACGCGTCGTTCACCGGTTTGCAAAGCGACTACGACGGCAATCCCAACGAGCCGCTTTTCATTCTCGACGGATTTGAGACGACCAGTCAGACGATTTTCGATCTTGACATGAACCGCGTGGCCTCGGTCACGATTTTGAAGGATGCTGCAGCCAAAGCCATCTATGGTTCAAAGGCTGCCAATGGCGTTGTGGTTGTGGAGACGGTGCAACCCGAAGCCGGACGGCTGCGGGTGACCTATACGGGCGACTTGAACATCGAGGCTCCCGACCTTTCGTCGTATAATATTTGTAATGCGGCGGAAAAACTTCAGGTGGAGTTGAATGCGGGACGCTATACGGCTTCGTCTCCCTACTATCAGCAAATATTGCGCGAGCAGTATAACGAACTGTTGAAAAACGTGCAGGAGGGTGTGGACACTTATTGGTTGTCCCAACCGTTGCGCACCGGTGTAGGACAAAAGCATTCTCTCTATATGGAGGGCGGTGATGAGCGGATGCGCTATAGCGCCACGCTGAGTTACAACGATGTTACGGGCGTTATGAAAGGTTCTGACCGCAAGACGACTTCGGGAAATATCCGGTTGTCTTACCGATATAAAAATCTTTTGTTTAACAACTCGCTGACCATTACGGACAATACGGCCAATGATTCGCCTTATGGCTCGTTTTCCGATTATGCCTCGGCCAACCCGTATTATTCGCCTTACGATGAAAACGGTAACTTGCGCAAGGTGTTGGGTACTTACGTAACGCCGGGAACCGGCAGTTCTACGTATGTTTATTACAATCCGCTGTATAATGCGTCGATCGGTACCAAGAATTTCTCGCAATACACGGAATATACGGAGAACTTCTACATTGAGTGGCGTGTGACGGATTTCTTGCGCTTCACCGGTCGGTTTGGCTATACCTATCAGACCAACAGACGCGAAGATTTCTATCCGGGCGATCACACGATGTTTGCCGAATGGACGGGCGACAGCTATTACCAACGCGGTTCATATTCGATTACCGACGGGGAGTCGAGCACGACTTCGGTTGATATTACGGCAAATTATACGGGTCAGTTTGGTAAACACATGCTGTTGGCCAATGCAGCCTGGAGCTTGAACGAGTCTTCTTCGAATTCGCACGGCATGACCGCTTGGGGATTCTTGAACAATCACGTAGACAATATCTCTTTCGCTCGTGAGTATGAAGAAGACGGCAGTCCGTCGGGAAGCGAATCGACCACACGCAGCATCGGTATCACGGGAGCTGTCAACTATTCGTATGACGATCGCTATATGGCCGATCTTACCTTGCGCTACAACGGTTCGTCGGTGTTTGGTTCGGACAACCGGTGGGGTACGTTCTGGTCTGCCGGTGCGGGCTGGAATGTCCACAACGAGGAAATCATGAAACGTCTGAGTTTTGTGAACCTGCTGAAATTGCGTGTTTCTTATGGTTTGACCGGTAGTCAGAATTTCAACCCCTATCAGGCCAAGGCAACGTATAACTTCTATAGCGATGTGGTTTATGACAATATTGTGGGAGCTTACCTGATGGCGCTGGCCAATGATAACTTGAAATGGCAACAGACTGCCGACCTGAATTTCGGTGTGGATTTGCAATTGTTTTCTTCGTTGAACATTGTGCTCGATGTGTATAAGAGTACGACACAAGATGCCTTGTTGGCTTTGACGATTCCGACTTCGACCGGATTTACCTCTTATCAGGAGAATCTGGGCAATGTGGAAAACAAAGGTTTCGATGCAACAATGAACTGGCGTTTTTATCGGAGAAACGACTCTTGGGCTTCACTGAATTTTTCGATCGGACACAATGTGAACAAGGTGACGAAGATTAATGATGCTCTGCGTTCTTTTAATGAAGAACAAGATGCCAGTGCGACAACTTCGCCGATTATTCGTTACGAAGAAGGTCAGTCGATGACTGCGATCTGGGCAGTGCAGTCTTTGGGTATTGACCCGGTAACCGGTCGGGAACTTTTCTTGAAAAAAGATGGGGTTACGACAACCTTTGAATATACAACGGACGACTATATCGTAGCCGGTGACAGCAATCCGAAATATCATGGAAACTTTGGTTTGAGCGGAGAATACAGAGGTCTCGGAATGACTTGCTCGTTCAGCTACAAATGGGGTGGTGATTATTATAACTCGACTCTCGTGAGCCGTGTGGAAAATGTGGATATTGCTACGAACGTCGATCGTCGCGTGCTGAACAATACTTGGCAACAAGTAGGTGACGTCGCTACGTATAAACGGATTACAAGCACACCGACGACAACGTACGCCACGACACGTTTCATTGAGAAAAACAATGAAGTGCAGTTTGCTTCTTTCTCGTGTTACTATGATTTCAAATATCATACATGGCTGGAACAACTTTACATGGAGCGTCTGAAAGTTTCGTTTACCATGAGCGATTTGTTCCGATGGTCTACGGTGAAAACAGAGCGAGGTCTGGACTACCCTTATGCGCGTACGTTTTCTTTTTCTATAACAGCAACATTCTAAAAAAACGGATTTATGAAATATATCACATATGCATATAAATTAGTTTCCTTAGTTATCTTGTTGGGTTTTACGTCTTGCAATGACTGGCTGGATGTACATCCGGCTTCTCAGATAGAAGATACTGAATTGTTTTCTACGCAAACGGGATTTAAGGAAGCACTGTCTGGCGTGTATTCGTCTATGATTTCAGAAAGTACATATACGAAAGAGTTGCTTTATGGCATGATTGGTGTTTTGGGACATGAATGGGATAACTATCCTACGACTTATCAAGACCTTATCACCTACGACTATACGGCAACTACTCCTACTTCGCTTATCTCTTCCATCTGGAGCACATCGTATAACAGTATAGTGAATGCCAATAACCTGCTCGCACATATTGACGAGAAGCAAGGAATCTTTACCGATAATAATTATTACATCATCAAGGGTGAAGCTTTGGCGTTGCGTGCGTTCCTTCATTTTGATTTGCTGCGTTGCTTCGGTGTGAGCTACGAACAAAATCCGCAGATGCCCGCTATCTCTTATTGCACGGATATGACGTATCGGGTTACTGCTCAGTCAACGGTGGAAGAGGTTGCCCAATACATTGAGCAAGACCTGTTGGAGGCTGCCGAATTGTTGGTTGTTGACCCGATTTATACGGGCGAGACCATAACGGAACTGGACGATGATGGTTATCTGATGAATCGTCAGGTGCATCTAAACTATTATGCCGTGAAGGGATTGCTGGCACGCTTGTATATGTGGATGCAACGTTACGATGACGCACGTACGTGTGCACAGGAAGTGATTGATTCGGAGGTATTCACGTGGGCTGATCCCACCATGATGTCTTCAGGTGAGGATTATGCGTGTGCTTCCGAACACTTGTTTGGCTTGAATAATGCCAATATGTCCACACTGGCTGATACGTATTTTAATATCGAGTCTAACACGACAACCTTTTCGGTGAATGTGTCCACACTGCTTGAATACTTCGACCAAAACACGAGCGACTATCGGTATTTGTATCTTTTCGTGAGCGGTGACGGCTCCCTCGGTGATTTGGTGAATTATCGCTTCCTGACCAAGTATATGGACTCGGAATCTGACGATAGTTATTATCAGGATAAGATGGCGATGATAAAGCTAAGCGAGATGTATCTGATTGTTTCGGAGTGTGACTATCGTACGAGCGGAGGAGGACTTGAGGCTTTGAATACGTTGCGTGTGGCACGTAATGTACTGGCACTTGATGTCCTGCCAAGTGATTATTATACGGAACTGATCCGCGAATACCGTCGTGAGTTTATTGGCGAGGGTCAGTTGTTTTTCATGTATAAAAGATTAAATAGGGAAACTGTCATTGGTTCGGATGTGGATATGATTACGGAAAAGGCATATACTTTCCCGCTTCCTTTGTCAGAAACAGAGGTTGCAGAACGTGAAGATAACAGATAAAAAAATGATAGAACTATGAAACAATATATTTATCTCCTGTTGGGAGTCTTTCTCCCGTTGACTTTTACGGGTTGTGATTACAATGACCGTCAGCTGTTTAATACCGATTATACGGCTTTGGATATATGGTTTGGATCAACATCTACCGTGGTCGACAGTACGATCTACAATTATTCATACACGTTAGAGGTAGACTCGTTGACATTTTATGCACAAGTGACAGGTCTGCTGTCGGACGAAGACCGCACCTTTGTTTTGGAAGTCTTTGATGGTGATATTGAAGAGGCTGAAGGAAGTTATACCACCCTGACCTACACGATGCCGGCCGGTGAATATTTGATTGAATGTCCGATTTATTTCGATACGTCAAAATTGAAAGATTCCGATTCTTTTTCGGAGACAGACGGACATCTTTATTTCCGTATGGCTGAAAATTCATACTATAATACGGGAACGGAAGAACGTTCGGTCTTGCACGTTGTGCTCCGAAACCGTTTGTCGCAACCGGAGGAGTGGTATTCGGCTACCTACCCCTATAGGGCTTACTACCTTTATTTCGGCGAATATAGCCAAGTGAAATATCAGTTTATGATACAAATCTTAGGATTGATTGATTTTCATATTTTGTATACGGCCACGGTACCCTATGATGAAGATACGAATACGGTATCGGTCAGTTACGTGAATTACATGGTTGAACTGATGCAGCAGGCTTTGATTGAATACAATGCCACGCACGATACGCCTTTGACCGACGAAACGGGTACTCTTGTTACCTTCTAGGATAATTATTGTGTGAGTGCTGACAACATTAATTTTAATATACTTTTATTATGTGTACTCTTTCAAGACAAATCATATTGTTTCTGAGCATGACGCTCATGATTTTTTGCGCATGTTACGACGATAAGGGGAACTACACTTATCGGGATTTGGATGTCGTAACGATTGATACAACGGGATTGGGCATGATGGAATCATATGTAATTTCCCGTTACGATACGCTTGTATTGGCGCCGAATGTGTATTATAATGGTACGTTAGTGACCGACGAATCAGATGTTCCATTGGATTTTGTATGGACATTCTATACGGCAGTTACAAGTTCCGTAAGTGATTATACCGTTGACACGCTAAGTTATACGCGGGTACTTGAATCTCCAATCACACGTACGAGTGGAACTTATTATGTTCAACTGACCGTAACCAATCGGAACGATGGCGTGGAGACTTATTTCAGTGTTGCTTGTATGGTCGAAGAATCTATCACGGCCGGTTGGATGCTATTCTATGAAAGCGCCGATGAGCCGGGAACTTCCGATGTCGGATTGGTTGTTAATTCATTGGTGAAGAAAAATATCATACAAGAGCGAGAGTATTGGGATTTGTATAGCGCTAGTAATGGCTCGCATCTGGAAGGATATCCCGTACGAATTCTTCATACAGTAGCTAGTATGCCTAGCGATATGGTGATTATGGCTACAGACAAAAATCTGGTGGGAGTCAGTTATGAGACTTTTGAACAGCTGATGGATTTTGACGATTTCTTTTATAATGCACCTTCCACACGAAACATAGCTTATTATGGGTCGTTGGGAGTATCTGTTGGTGAGACACTGATTAATGACAATCTGGTTTATACAGCCTCTCACACGGGTGTTGCCCGCACCAGTTTCTTCGGCGTATCTCGTTCCGGCGATTACGGCACGTTGGCTCCCTGGCTTAGTGATGTAAGAGCTCAGGCTTATAATAGCGTTGTTTATGACCAGACCAATCAGTGTTTCTTGGCCTCTAGCAATAGTAGTATCGAATTCATGTCGTTTGCCGAACAAGACATGACTGTTTGCCAATTCGATGTGAACG
>CAZEPM010000010.1:27530-28969 GCA_964514145.1 uncultured Bacteroides sp. | reverse complement strand
AAAAAAAGCACAAGACAAGGATATTCCATGTATCGAATATTGCTAAATTTTTTATTTTTTTTTCTAGCAGAACAACCGACTCTATCATATTTATTTCACTGTATTCACAATTTTTCTCAGTTTTATACATTGCTATCCGTATAAATCATTACTTTTGCTGCCGAATTGGTTTCGATTGCCTGTTCAGGCAACGGATTAAAAGGGAATCGGGTGAAAGTCCCGAACAGTCCCGCTGCTGTGAAACTCCATTCAACTTTTTGAAAATTACTCAAGCCACTGATGTCAGCAAACACATCGGGAAGGATTCAAAAAGGGAGTCAGTCAGAAGACCTGCCATCATTCATTTTTCACTATCCTCCGGGGTTAGGATAGCGGATTTTTTTAGTAATCAAAATAATTAAGCAATGTGGAGACAAGCTTTTAAGGCGCTCTGCACGACGTGTCTGTTTACACAGGCCTTACCGGCATGGACACAAAGCAGAGCCGACAGTGTGCAACACATCGATGAAGTTATTGTCACCGCGAAGTCTTCCATGGAAATTGTTCCGGCGCAAACACTTTCAAAAGAAGCGTTAGAGGCTTTGAACAGCCTGTCGGTCGCAGACGCTCTCCGATATTTTTCCGGACTCCAAATCAAAGACTACGGTGGCATTGGCGGATTGAAGACAGTCAACATCAGAGGATTAGGTACTCAGCATGTAGGCGTCTTTTACGATGGCATACAATTAGGAAATGCCCAAAACGGACAAGTAGATCTGGGGCGATTTTCGCTGGATAACATGGAAACGATTTCGTTATACAACGGACAGAAAAGTGACATCTTCCAGTCGGCCAAAGACTTCAGCTCGGCCAACGCGATTTATATGCGTACCCGTCGGCCTGTTTTGGAAGACGGCAAGAAGCTGCATCTGAAAGGAACCTTCAAGACCGGTTCTTTCGGACTTGCCAACCCTGCGGTGCTCGTCGAACACCGGTGGAACAAACACATCATCGGTTCGCTTAGCGCCGAATACATGTACACGAACGGCAAATACAAGTTCCGGTTCCGCAAAGAAGGCGGATACGATGTCACCGACACGCGTCGCAACGGCGACGTCAACGCGCTCCGAGTGGAATACGGTGTTTGGGGCAACATCGAAAACGGCGATTGGAAGGCCAAAGCCTACCTGTACGACTCCGAACGGGGATTGCCGGGAGCCGCCGTACGCAACCCCGGAGAATATGTACACGAAGACCGTCAATGGGATACCAACGTATTTGTACAAGGCTCCTTCCGCAAATATTTCAACTCCTACTACAGTCTGATGCTCAACGGCAAGTATGCATACGACTACCTGCACTACCTGGCCGACCCGCGCAAAGATGTCACCACCATGTACATCAACAATCACTACAAACAGCAAGAAAGCTATTTCTCCGCAGCAAATTACTTCTCCATC
>CAZEPM010000010.1:25504-27430 GCA_964514145.1 uncultured Bacteroides sp. | reverse complement strand
TCTCTTGGAAACCGTTTGCCAGACAAAATTTCAATCTGCGTGCCTTCTATAAGAAAACGTTCCGCATGCCCACGCTCAACGACCTTTACTACACCTTCATAGGCAACACCAACCTCAGTCCGGAACTTGCCATGCAATACAACGTCGGACTGACGTATGCCCTCAACTGGTCTGGCCATCGGTTCTTGGACAGAATTGAATTTCAGGCAGACGCTTATTACAACGAAGTGAAAGACAAAATTATTGCCATGCCCACCTCCAACCAATTCCGATGGACGATGATAAACCTCGGCTATGTGGAAATACGCGGACTCGACTTTTCCGCCCAAGCATCGGGACACATCGGAAAAGACATCCACGTTCATCTGCGGGCAAACTACACCTACGAAAAGGCACAAGACTTCACCTACCCCGAAAGCAGTTACTATGGTGGACAAATTCCCTATATCCCATGGCACAGTGCCTCGGCGGTAGCCCGACTGAACTACAAATCGTGGGACTTCAACTACAGTTTCATCTATACGGGCGAACGATACGAATCGAGCGCAAACATTCCGGAAAACTACTCCAAACCGTGGTACACCAGCGATCTCTCGCTCTCGAAACGCTTCCTGTTATGGAAAATAGACTGGCGCGTGACGGCCGAAGTCAACAACGTGTTCAACCAGCAATACGAAGTCGTGCAGTGGTATCCCATGCCGGGCACCAACTTCCGCTTCACACTTAACGTAGAAATCTAAAAACATCATCAAATATATTAATTATGAAAGTACAACCATTTAGCTCACCTTTTTTCATCGCACTCCTGACCCTCCTTATGCTAAACGCATGCCGGAGCGACGATGAGATGCTGATCCGTTCCGAAGGGACGCAAGTCTCAACAGGCGACCCAAACAGTGAAATCAAAGGTTTCTTCCTGCTCAACGAGGGCAACATGGGCACCAACAGCGCCACTCTCGACTACTACGATTATACGACCGGCACCTATAATCGCAACATCTATCCGGAACGCAACCCGACTGTCGACCGTGAACTGGGTGACGTCGGAAACGATATTGCAATTTATGGCAGCAAAATCTATGCAGTGATAAACTGCTCTAACGTGGTCGAAGTCATGGACGTTCACACCGCCACCCACATAACGGCCATCCCCGTCCCCAACTGCCGCTATCTGGCTTTCAAAGATGGTTATGCTTACGTAAGTTCTTACGCCGGAGAGGTGCAGCTCGATCCCAATTCGCGACTGGGCTATGTCGCCAAGATAGACACGGCTTCTCTGCAAGTTGTCGACACCTGCACAGTAGGCTATCAACCCGAGGATATGGTGATAATCGGCTCTAAACTGTATGTGGCCAATTCCGGCGGCTATCGGGTACCGAATTACGACGAAACAGTCTCTGTTATCGATCTGAATGAATTTAAGGAACTAAAAAAGATTCCCGTTGAAATCAACTTACACAAAATGGTAGCCGATGACAATGGCAACATCTATGTGACCTCACGCGGCGATTATTATGACATAGATCCCAACACCTTTGTCATCGACTCACAGACAGACATGGTGACCGACGTCCTGAACGTTCCGGCCAACGAACTTTGCCTGAGCGGTGACTCGCTATATGCGTATTGCACGGCCTATAGCTATACCAGCATGACGTGGGATATTTCTTACACCATCTACAACATCAAAACCAAACAAATTGTCAGCAACAACTTCATTAAAGACGGAACAGAAACAAAGATTACGATGCCCTACGGACTAGCCGTCAATCCGAACACCAAAGAAATCTTTGTGGCCGATGCCAAAGACTACATCACTCCCGGCACCATCTATTGCTTTTCGCCCGAAGGAAACCTGAAATGGTCGGCTACAACCGGCGACATACCCGGACACATAGTCTTTACGACCGTTGCATTAGAAGATAT
>CAZEPM010000010.1:20489-25404 GCA_964514145.1 uncultured Bacteroides sp. | reverse complement strand
ATCCCGACTGAGTGCATCGGTGACTAATGCGATCAATCCTTTTTATACATGGAAACAAGACGGTGAAATCGTATCTACCGATACCGTGTATGTATTTAACGCCACGACATTAGGCACTTTTTTTGTTAACTTCAATGTAGATGCCGACAACGGAAGTGTCGAAAAACAAGCAAGAGTCAGCGTTGTCGACAGGCTTCCGCCGGAAATTACAATCAGTTCGAGTCTGGTTGCCTACGTGAACGAAGAGACCGAATTGGCAGCCACAGCCAATTATACCGACGAAACCACCACCTTCGAATGGAGCTATAATGGCAGCGTGGTGAGCACGGACTCTATCTATACTTTCGTAGGAGATGAAATCAACGTTTACACCGTGGCTCTGAAAGTGACCAATGCCGACGGCGAAGCCGTACAAAACATCGAAGTAACCGTAATCGAACGCGACGAACCGACTCTGTTTTTCGACAACGGGCGCTACGTAGAACCTTCGACGATCCACGACATCCGCACTATGACGTGTCCTATCGGACGCAGCCTCGTATTGGCTCCTGTGCGGATAAGCATCAGTGACGAAGCGACTTACACATGGGAAGTCGATGGAGAGATGCAAAGCGAAACCTCCCTGTTCTTCACCTTCACTCCCGGAATGTCCGGCCGCACGTATGCGGTAACTGTCACAGCCAACGACAACGGCAACACGGCCTCTGCCACGATCAACGTTGAATGTACGCCGCCCGAAGGAACTTATTTCAGGGAAATCACAGACGAAAGCAGCTACATATCAAACTACTGCTACGAATACATTCCCGCACCGGGGCAATTTATCGACTTCAGCGAAGACGAAACCATTGAAGATGCCCGCCTGACCATTCAAGACCAACTTGATGCCGGTAACGGAGAATCCAGCTATCTGGCTTCGCTTGGCGCATGGGGCGGTTACCTCATTCTGGCGTTCGACCATAGTGTGGAAGACGACGGCGATGGCGAAGCCGACATTTACATGGGTGGTAATGCGTTCGCCGGATGGAGCGAATGCGGCGTGGTATGGGTGAGTCAAGACGACAACGGCGACGGCATCCCCAATGACACGTGGTATGAGCTGAAAGGCAGCGAATACGGCAAAGAAGGTGTAACCCAGCGTTATGCCATGAAATATTACCGTCCGTCGGATTCGCGGCAAGACATTCTTTGCATCGACAACGAAGGCAACTTGACGTTCATAGAGCGCAATTCCTACCATCCCGACAGCGGCTATTATCCGTTCTTCCTCAAAGAAGAATACTACATCCTCACGGGTACCTGCCTTGGCAATCATTTCACGATAGAAGGCGGTCTTGAAGGCAATGCGGGATTCGACTGGGGCTACGTAGACGATATAAACGATAGTCTGGGACTCTGTATCGAGAACGCCATCCAGCAAGACGGCACTCCGGCTAACCTGAAATACATTGACTTTATCAAAGTACATACCGCACAATTGGGTCAGGGAACACTCGTAGGTGAAGTTTCTACCGAATCGAGGGCTGCAATTGACATACGGCTCAGAGATCGTTAAGACAAACGGGAGGCTCTGAACATACGGAGCTTCCCTATCAATAACTCCCTTTTAAGTATACCATACATATTTTTTGATTATGAATAAATTGATATATACACTTGGATTTATCGCAAGCACATTGCCTTTCTTGGCAGGATGCGATGATAACGATCCGTTTGCCGGCAACGACAACTACATTATCTCTTTTGCCCTTATACAAGACGACGTGCGCATCGAAGCCTCGTTTCAAGGAGACTCTATCCTGATGCTTATCCCTGCAGATTTCGCACCGGGTGGCGACATCACAGTCGAAGTAACCTGCAGTGAACACAGCACCATCAGTCCGGACCCGTCCACCATCAGAGCGTGGGACGATCAGCAAAGCTTCGTTGTCACGTCTTACAACGGCAACAAACGCCGGTATCTATACATCCCGTCCGTGACCGGCGCTAGCGTTTCAGGACTTTACATACTTACCACGCAAGACGAAGTAGATGCTTTTGGCAGTGGCCAGCCTACGCATCTCGACGGCAGTCTCGTAATCGGTCGCTCAATCGGCACGGACTCTATCAGCTCATTGGAAGCTCTCAACACTCTGCAAACCGTGACAGGAAGCATCACCATCAATCCCACGTACAACGGGAATTACCTGACCGGACTAAACAACTTGCAGTTCGTTGGAGGAAACTTATATATCAATGGGGTAGACAATTTGTGGACCGTGTCTCTGCCTCAAATCAACACTATCGACGGTGACCTCAACATCAACGCAAGTGCCGTTGCCGTTATCTCGTGCCCCAAGCTCACGAAAATCGGCGGAAGCCTCACGGCCAACGCCAGCTTTACCAGCTACGACTTTTCTGCTCTGAAATACATCGGCATGGATCTGTCGCTGCTCAGCTCAGCCAGCGTCAGCAACATGGAGTTCCAACAACTGGCCTATGTGGGTGGAGACATCAATGCTGATATGAGCATGAACAACCTTCAGTTCCCGAAGCTCACTTTCTGTGCTGGACTCTCGGTAGGCGAATCGTCAGTGGGCTTGCTCTACTGCCCGCTGCTGCAAGAGATTACGGGCGCACTCAACATCGAAAGCAATCCGCTCTACGAAATATCGTTCCCCGAACTGACACACGTCGGTTCCATTGAAATCGACTGCGAAGAAACACCGTTTGTCAGCATGCCTCTGCTGCAAAGTGTCGATGAAGATTTTGATCTCACCCTCTACGCACTGAACGATGTCAGCCAACTCTCATCCCTGCAGTCTGTAGGAGGTGAATTTTCCCTGACCATCTCTAGCGGTACCTACCAGTTTCCTGAAAACCTGACTCAAATCGGCACGTACACCGTGCCCAGCGGAATGACCGCCGAGCTTGACATCTCCGGACGGCAAATTGGCAAACTGGTTTTCAGAGGCAGTAGTGGATATGCCGGCATGACGCTCACTGCCGACGATGTGTTCGACGGAGACATAGAAATCACGTCATTTGGCGGGGCATTGCCAACCCTCGAAGGAATGAAGGAAATAAACAACTTCACTGCAAACACTACCAACTACAGCGCCAGAAGCATTGTGTATGAGATCAACAACGTGACCAAGATCCATGGCGATTTTTCTATAACTCAAAATTTCAATTGCAGCGAGTTCCATATGGATGCCTTAGAAGAAGTAGACGGACGTTTTTACATCTACGCAAACTCGTCTTCCAGCGGTAGCCATTATTTTCCCAGTCTGAAGACCATTGGCGGTGAAGCACGCATCGCACTCTATAACGGATATCATGAGCAAACCTTTCCCAAACTCGAAACCGTTGGCGGAGACCTCACAATCAAGAGCGGCTATGGAACCGGATCCACAAGTATCGATGAGATTCTCTATCCGTCACTAACCACCGTAGCCGGAACCCTTATCATCTCTCCGAATGGATATACGAGCGACACTTCAAACATAGAAAGCTCTTCGTATAGGAACAGCCTGCTCACGAATCTGGACTTCTTATCCAGCCTTCAATACTTAGGTGGTTTCAGAATCTTCTATCACACCGCACTAACCTCTTACGAAGGGCTGAAAAATGCGATTGCGTCTTGTCCGGAAGCCAATTGGTACGTAGTAAACAACCTCTACAATCCCACCTATACAGACTTGGCTGTCAACGGACTGTGGACAATGCCTATCGAATAATCCCAATACACACTTTAAATGCTAAAAGAAATGAAAACGAACAAACTTATATACACCCTGCTCACTGCTCTGCTCATGGGTTTCACCGCTTGTGACGATGACGACAGCATCTTTTCAGGCAATGAGAACTACCTGACTTCGTTTGCCCTGACACAAGACGATCAGACCTACACGGCACTCATCTCGTCAGACAGCATCATAGTCACTATCTCTGAGAACACCACGCTCGACCACGCCACGGCGACTTATCTTTGCAGCGAAAATGCTACGATCTCGCCCGATCCGGCGACCATAGAAAACTGGGAAAACGACCAGACATTTACCGTCACTTCCTACAACGGAAGCCAGCGCAATTATTACTACACCCTGCAACACTATGCCGCCTCCATCGAAGGATTGACTTTGCTCAACGATGCCGACGTGGAAGCATTGGCCGCCACGGGTGTCAGCCGTATCGAAGGCAATCTCATTATCGGATCCACTTCGGGTAGCGACACCATCACCACATTGGCACCCCTGACAGATCTGACGGAAGTTACCGGCACGATTTACATCTACCCCACCTTTGCGGCCAGTTCGCTCGAAGGACTAGATAACCTGACAAACATCGGCGGAATGGAAATCTACCACAGTTCGACTTCCACCTGCTACTATCCGAACTTTAAATCACAAGTTCTGCCTTCTTTGATCTCCGTGCAAAACAATCTGAATCTGCTCATCGACACGACCAGCATCGTAAGCATGCCGCTCCTAAAAACGGTAGGCGGAAACATTCAGATAAAAGGAGCTAACATTGCGCAAATAGAGCTGCCACAACTGAGCGTCGTCGGTGGAAGCTTCACCATCTGCAACATCAGAAGCAATACGACAAACCTTGCCGGATTAGAGACACTCAGTCTGCCCCAACTCACCATGGTAAACGACGACTTGGAAATCGGAGCCACCTCAGCAATGACCACCTGCGAAATGCCTCAACTGGAATTCGTCTCCAATTTGACCATCCGATCCAACTACCTCGAATCATTGGAACTGCCCAAACTCACCCAAGTGATCAACGAGATCTATCTGTATACCTTTCGCTCTGCTCACACAATCTCAATGCCACTCCTGACGAGCGCTAACGGAATATATCTCTACTCGGCTCCCTCGCTCACAACCTTTGATTTCAACCGGCTGGAAACCCTAGGCGAAACAGG
>CAZEPM010000010.1:0-20389 GCA_964514145.1 uncultured Bacteroides sp. | reverse complement strand
CTCCCTCGCTCACAACCTTTGATTTCAACCGGCTGGAAACCCTAGGCGAAACAGGTTTAACGCTGCTTTCGGTCAATTCACTGACCAATTTAGACGGATTTTCTTCGCTCAAAACGGTGCAAGGGGACATCCTCCTAAGTGGTTTAAGTTCGCTTTCCGACCTCAGCGGTGCCAACAACCTGACTTACGTAGGCGGAGATTTTACCCTGACCTCGCTCAGCAGCGAAATCACAGACTTCGATGCCTTTAATAACCTCACCACGGTTGGCGGCACTTTTTCTCTCCGGAGTCTCACCGGCATAACCACCATAAGCGGACTTCAACAGCTCTCCTACGTGGGCGGTAACATCACGATCTACGCATGCAGCTCGCTCACATCCGTAGACTTCATAACGCAACTGGCCGGCCAAAGTTTCAACACCGTCAACGTGCAAAGCCTCTCCGAACTGCAAGCGCTTGATATCACCGGCGTGGATATCAGTACTCTGCAAATCCAGAGCTGTGGCGATCTCACTCTCACCGGCGATGAGGTCCTCAATTGCAGCATCTATGTCAGCACGGGCAAGACCATACGTTTCAACGGAATCAAACAAGTGAACGCCGTTAACATCAACTCGCTCTCCACAACTACCGACTCCGACTACATCTACGATTTCTCAGGTTTGGAGGTTGTCACGGGTAATGTCACAGTCAACCAAACGTATTATGCCAACTCAGGCACTGTCCGTTTTTCCGACCTGCGTAGCATCGGCGGCACTCTCTCAATAACCGATGGAACTTACAATATGGTTATGGCCAGTCAGTTTCCGGTACTCGAAGAAGCCGGTGCCATCATCTTTTCCGGAGTAGTCGACACCTTTAGTTTGCCTAATCTGACTACTGTCAGCAACGCGCTCACCATCAACACCCGATATACCACGCAGGTAAACATGATCGAAACCATCTACCTGCCCCGACTCTCTAGCGTAGGTGAACTAATAGTCAAGACACAGGCCACCACAGCCAACACGACGCTCACCAACCTCGACTGCTTCGCCAACCTGCAGACAGCCGGTAAGATCACCGTCACCAACCAGTCGGCACTGACCTCATACACCGGTTTGCGCACGGCCATTACATCGCTCACGGATTCCTCGTCTTGGGATGTTTCGGGCAACGGATACAACCCCACGTGGGAGGATATTCAAGCCGGACTACTCGAGCTTGAAGAATGATTACGACAAAAACCGTCCATCCATAGCTTGCTGACATTGATTAGTACAAGTCAGTTTTCTTTACCGATATGCCCCGACAGCGGATTCGTGTATCATCCGCTGTCGGGGCGTAATCGTTTCGGTCAATCGACAAAGCAGGGGACAGAGAAAATGGGAAAAATTAAGAAAACACCTAATCTTGAAAATACACTCGCTTGACACGACCGGATACACCGGTCAGTATCTCATACGGAATGGTGTTCAGCAGGTCTGACAATTCGGACACCGGCAGATGATCGCCAAAGATTTCCACGCGATCGCCCTCCTTGCAGTCGATATCCGTCACATCAATCATGCACACATCCATGCAGATATTGCCCACGTAGGGAGCACGTTGCCCGTTGACCAGACAATAACCATGCCCGCAACCCAAGCGTCGGTCGAGCCCGTCAGCATAGCCAATGGGCAGAGCAGCGATGCGCGAGGGACGTGTTAAGACACCTTTTCGGCCATAGCCGATGGTTTCTCCTGCCATCACCTCGTGAATTTGCAAGATCGTGGTTTTGAGGGTGCTCACGTTGTGGATAAACGCATTGTCCACCGGATTGATGCCATATAGACCAAGCCCCAGACGCACCATGTCGTATTGTGCTTCCGGAAAACGTTCGATACCGGCCGAGTTGCAGATGTGTCGCAAAATTTTGTGAGAGAAGGCAGCTTGCAATTCGTCCGAAGCTTGGTTGAACACGCGAATCTGCTGACGAGTGAAATCGTCGAACTGCGGCGAGTCGCTAGCCACAAAGTGTGAGAACACGGAGCGTATCAACACGGCCGTTTGCATTTTCAGACAATCGATCAGTGCAGGGATTTCTTCCGGCAAGAAGCCCAACCGATGCATGCCAGTGTCGAGCTTGATATGTACGGGGAAATGGGTAATGCCTTGTTGTCCGGCTGCTTTTATCAGTTCGTTGAGCAGATGAAAACTATAGACCTCGGGTTCCAGTTTGTAGTTGAACATGGTTTTAAAGGTCGTCATCTCCGGATTCATGATAATGATAGACGAGTTGATACCTGCTTTCCGCAAATCAGAACCTTCGTCGGCTACCGCCACTGCCAGATAGTCTACCCGATGATCCTGCAAGGTCTTGGCAATTTCATACGAACCGGCGCCATAGGCCGATGCCTTCACCATACAGACCATCTTCGTGTCGGACTGTAGCAGACTGCGATAATAGTTCAGGTTGTCGACCATGGCGTTGAGATTGATTTCCAAAATAGTCTCGTGTACTTTCTGCTCGAGTTGCTCAGACACGTCTTCGAAGGCAAATTTACGTGATCCCTTGACTAATATGATTTCATTGCGCAACGATGCCAACACTTCCGAACCCAGCAACGATGTCGTATCGGGGAAGAAATAACTCTCCATGGAGAAACGCTCTTTGGATGCCGAAATCTCCGGTCCCACACCAATCAACTTGTCCACTCCGCGACTTCGCAACAATTGCGCTACTTTGCTATAGAGTAAGGTCGACGTCTGTCCGCTTTCTAAAATATCCGACAATATCAGCGTGCGTTTCCGTTCTTTCGAGTCATTGCGACGTACCATGAAGTCGAGTGCGATGTCGAGCGAATTAATGTCCGAATTATAGCTGTCGTTGATAATGATGCAATCGTTCTTGCCTTCTTTCACTTCCAATCGCATGGCCACGGGTTCCAGTCGTGCCATCCGTTCGGCAATTTCTTCCGGCGGCACCATCAGATACAAGCACACACCCAAACAGTTGAGCGAATTTTCAATCGAAGCCTCATCGATGTAAGGAATGCGGTAACTATGATCCATACCCAAATAGCGGTAATTGACAAGCGTGCTCGTTTCGTCTTTCTCAATGGAATAAATGTAAAGCGGTTTTTCGACGTCCCTCTGCGACCAAGCAATCTCGCGTGCCGAGAAAATGGTTTTCGACACACAGTCGCATATCAGACTGTTGTCTCCATTATAAACAATGACATCGCAGTCCTTAAACAACTCCAGCTTTTCTATACACTTGTCTTGCAATGAGAAGAAATTCTTCTGATGCGCGCTGCCGATGTTGGTCAGTACGCCAATGGTCGGACGGATGATGTTACGCAACGGCACCATCTCGCCCCCTTCGGAAATACCGGCTTCGAACACCCCGATCTCCGTATGCTCATTCATCAGCCACACCGACAGGGGCACGCCAATCTGCGAATTGTAGCTACGCGGCGAGCGCGTCACCACAAAGCGTGGGCTCAAGAGTTGATAGAGCCACTCTTTGACTACCGTTTTTCCGTTGCTGCCCGTAATACCCACCACCGGCACCTGAAACTCGTTCCGGTGCATCTCTGCCAACCGTTGCAAAGCCTTCAACGTGTTGTCCACCTGCAAGAAATTGCAGTCTGGATACTTCTCCAACAAAGGAAGCTCGCTCACCACAAAATTTCTGACACCCCGATTATAGAGGTCGTGAATGTATTTGTGTCCGTCGTTGCGCTTGGTTTTAAGAGCAAAAA
The DNA here is from genome assembly GCA_964514145.1 of uncultured Bacteroides sp. Classification (GTDB taxonomy): domain Bacteria; phylum Bacteroidota; class Bacteroidia; order Bacteroidales; family Bacteroidaceae; genus Phocaeicola_A. Next base: position 16,664 of record CAZEPM010000010.1, on the reverse strand, counting down.
AAAGTGTTTCTTCCGGGAAACACAAAGAGCGGCTGTCTGTCAGTATCCAGTCAATAAAGGCCTCAGTGTTACCTGCACGCGAAGCCCCTATCTGTTGAGTTATCGATGCAATCGTGTATGGCATAGGTTCAATTCGTTTTGAAAGTCTAAGGTCGGATATTTTTCCATAAGACGGTTAATCTTTAACACTGTTTGTATTAAAAAGTTTTTATACTGCAATGAATCCGGACGAAACGGACGATGATTTAGCGCTTGTTCTATCTCTTTGCACGCTTGCTCTATCCGCAAGGTTTCTTCATCGAAATAACACCGACGAAAACAATCTCTGATATATTCCACCGCCAGTTTGGAAGGATGCACAAGGTCGTCAGCATAGAAGCGATAGTCGCGCAACTCGTCGAGCTGAATTTCATACGACGGGAAATAATGACAACAGGCATAGTCCGAACACAACCGATGTACTGCCAGTAACAACACCGACTTGCTGAGCTGATTGCCGTGCATCGTGTCGCGCACATGCCGGATGGGGCTCACCGTCAGAATCACTTTCAGCGAGGGGTTGATCGAACAAAGTCGGTCAATCAGGCAACCATACGTCGACACCATACTGTCGACATCCAGTAACGAACGTGTAAAGCGCTGCTCAGGCAACTTATGGCAATTCCCTACCACCCGACCGTTTGCCACCAGCCGGTAAACCCACGCCGTGCCAAACGTGAGCAGCAAAACGTCCGGATGTGTCATCGCTTCGGCCGCCTGTTCCAACCGTCGGTTAATCCGGTCGAGACAGTCGTCGCGCTCAGGCGAAGAGAAGTCGGAATGATGCATATAACTATGCCACAAGTCTGCATGCTCGAAAATCTCCCAATCGTCAGCCCCGTAGCGACGCCCGTCTAACAGTTCCGTCAGGGCAGTGGCAATCGACAACGGATTGTATAACACGCCATAGGGATTGAGGTCGCAACGGAACTTTGCTGCAACGAGCATATTGCCAATATTTTCGGCAAAACAAGAACCTAGCATCAAAATTGTGTCTTTATAAGTTAATCGCAACTCCGACAAAGGCAATTCTACTGTCGTTTTGAATGTAATCATTCCGGTATACGCTTTAAATTTCCAGTACAAAAATAAACATATTCACCCTATTTGTTATATTTTTGCAAGCACATTAATGACTAGCAGATGAGTAAGGAGGCAAATTATACACTACTCGACAACATTCACTATCCGGCCGATCTCCGAAAATTGAAAGTGAAACAACTGCCGGAAGTATGCCGCGAACTGAGGCAAGACATTATCGACGAGCTATCGTGCAACCCGGGACATTTTGCCGCCAGCCTGGGTGTGGTAGAGCTTACCGTAGCCTTGCACTATGTGTTCAACACGCCTTATGACCGTCTGGTGTGGGACGTGGGACATCAGGCTTACGGCCACAAAATCCTGACCGGACGCAAAGAGATGTTTTCCACCAACCGCAAATACAAAGGTATTCGCCCGTTTCCCTCGCCCGAAGAAAGCGAATACGACACGTTTGCTTGCGGACACGCATCCAACTCTATCTCGGCGGCACTGGGTATGGCGATCACCGCCAAATATAAAGGAGAAAACAACCGGCACGTGGTGGCCGTCATCGGCGACGGGGCGATGAGCGGCGGACTGGCATTCGAAGGCCTCAACAACGCATCGTCGACACCCAACGACCTGCTGATCATCCTCAACGACAACGATATGTCGATAGATCACAGCGTGGGAGGCATGCGTCAATATCTGATCAATCTGAACACCAACCAAAAATATAACAACCTGCGTAACCGGCTAGCCAACCTGTTCCATCGCTGGGGATTGCTCAACGAACATTCCCGCAAAAGCATCATCCGTTTCAACAATAGCCTCAAATCGATATTGTCGCAACAGCAAAACGTGTTCGAAGGCATGAACATCCGCTATTTCGGGCCGATTGACGGACACAATGTGACGGAACTTGTGCGTACACTTCAAATCCTGAAAAAAATGGAGGGACCCAAACTCTTGCACATACACACAAAAAAAGGCAAAGGATTCAAGCCGGCCGAAAAAGCGGCAACTATCTGGCATGCACCGGGACTGTTTGACAAAAACACCGGCGAGCGCATCGTTTCGGATACCGACAAAATGCCGCCACTCTATCAGGAAGTGTTCGGCCATACACTGCTCGAACTGGCCAGACAAAACGATAAAATCGTAGGCGTAACACCGGCCATGTCGAACGGATGCTCCATGGACATCTTAATGAACGCCATGCCCAACCGCGCTTTCGACGTAGGCATTGCCGAAGAACATGCCGTGACGTTCTCGGGCGGAATGGCCAAAGAGGGAATGATTCCATTCTGCAACATCTATTCCACCTTTATGCAACGGGCATACGACAATGTCATCCACGACGTAGCGTTGCTGAAACTTCCCGTTGTGTTCTGCTTAGACCGTGCCGGACTGGTGGGAGAAGACGGGCCTACACATCACGGAGCATTCGACCTTGCCTACATGCGCACCATCCCCAACCTGACGATTGCTTCGCCATACGATGAACACGAATTGCGCAAACTGATGTACACCGCCCAACTGCCCGGCAAAGGCCCGTTTGTTATCCGCTATCCGCGCGGTCGGGGCATACGAACTGACTGGCAGTGTGCTTTTGAAGAAATCCCTGTCGGAACAGGACGACAACTGAAAGCCGGCACAGATTTGGCCATACTCTCGGTGGGACCTATCGGACACGTTGCACAAAAAGCCATCGCCAAGGCAGAGAGCCAACTGGATATCAGCATTGCCCACTACGACATGCGCTTCGTGAAACCGCTCGACGAAACCCTGCTCCACACCATCGGACAACAGTTTACCAAACTCATCACGCTGGAAGATGGAATCCTCAACGGCGGATTCGGCAGTGCAGTGCTCGAATTCCTGGCCAAAAACCAATACACGCCCATCGTGAAGTGTATCGGAATCCCGGACCAGTTTATCGAACATGGCGACGTAAACATCCTCTACCATCTCTGCGGTATGGATGAAGAAGGCATTATGCAGACAATCAAACAACTAACAAAAGTTTAAACAATCAAATAATGAAAATCATCATTGCCGGCGCCGGCGCCGTAGGCACCCACTTAGCCAAACTCCTTTCGGGAGAAAAGCAAGACATCGTATTGATTGACACAGACGAAGAAAAGCTAAGCCAGATGAATGATAACTTCGATTTGATGACCTTTAACACCTCGGCCACTTCGATTTCCGGACTGAAAAAAGCCGGAGTGGCAAGCGCCGACCTGTTTATCGGGGTCACCCCCGACGAAAGCCGCAACCTGACGGCTTGCCTGCTTGCCCACAGTCTGGGCGCAAAAAAGACGGTAGCCCGCGTAGACAACGCCGAATACCTGCAACCCCGGCATCAGGAGTTTTTCAACAATCTGGGCATCAACTCGTTTATTAACCCCGAGATCTTGGCCGCCCAAGAAATTGTCAGCGCCATCAAAATGAGCTGGATACGCCAATGGTGGGAAGTGCCCGGCGGCGAACTCATCCTGATTGGCGTGAAAGTGCGCAAAACGGCAACCATCCTCAACATCCCCCTCTATCAGCTCAGCGACCCGACTACCCCGTATCACATCGTAGCCATCAAACGCGGCGGGCACACCATCATTCCACGCGGCAACGACAGTCTGTACGAATATGACTTGGTTTATTTCATGACCACAAAGAAATACATCCCCTACATCCGCCAACTCACCGGAAAGGACAACTACAAAGACGTGCGCAACGTCATCATCATGGGCGGAAGCCGCATCGCCGTGCGTACCGCCCAATTTGCTCCCGACTACATGAAGATTAAAATCATCGAGACAGACATCAATCGCTGCCATCAACTCACCGAACAAGTTGACGATCGCATTATGATCATCAACGGAGACGGACGCGACATGGATCTGCTCATCGAAGAAGGCATTGAAAACACCGAAGCATTCATCGCCCTGACCGGAAACTCCGAAACCAACATCCTGGCTTGCTTGGCCGCCAAACGCATGGGAGTGAACAAAACCGTGGCCGAAGTCGAAAATCTGGAATACATCAGCATTACCGAAAGCATGGATATCGGAACCATCATCAACAAAAAGATGATGGCTGCCAGCCACATTTACTAGATGATGCTCGATACCGACGTGTCGAACGTGAAATGTCTCACGGTAGCCAATGCCGACGTTGCCGAATTTATCGTAAAAGAGGGCGCACGCATCACCCGACAACCCATCAAAGACGCCAGACTGCCCGAAGGAGCCACCATCGGAGGCATGATCAGAGACGGCAAGGGATATCGCGTGTATGGTGACACCATGATTCAGGCGGGCGACCGCCTTGTCGTGTTCTGCACGGGAATGGTGTTCCCCAAAATTGAAAAATTCTTCAGCTGATGATTAACTACCGCATCATAGCCAAAATATTGGGCATTCTGCTCTATATTGAAGCCATTCTGTTACTCGGATGCACCCTGTTCTCCATAGGCTACCGGGAAAACGACCTTGTCCCATTCCTTATCTCAGCCGGCATCACCGTCGTTGCAGCCACCCTGCTATACATCAGCGGTCGCAAAGCACCGAAAAAAGTCAACCGCAAAGACGGATATCTCATCGTAACCGCCTCGTGGCTGACCTTTACGCTGTTCGGCATGCTGCCCTACCTGCTGGGCGGATATGTTGACGGCGTCACCAACGCATTCTTCGAGACCATGTCCGGCTTCACCACGACCGGATCCAGCATCATGGACAACATCGAAAGCCAACCGCACGGTATCTTGTTTTGGCGCAGCTTGACACAATGGTTGGGCGGACTGGGTATCGTATTTTTCACCATTGCCATACTTCCCGTCTTCGGTTCGGGCGGACTGAAACTCTTCGCTGCCGAAACTACCGGACCCACCCACAGCAAAACACATCCACGCATCGAAATGACTGCCAAATGGATATGGAGCATCTATCTGACGCTGACCATTGTGCTCACCGTTCTGCTGATAGCCGGCGACATGCCGATATTCGACAGCGTATGTACCGCCCTATGCACGACGGCAACCGGTGGCATGTCGGTACGTCAATCCAGCATCGCTACCTATGCCTCGCCCTACATCGAATACATCATTTCGCTGTTCATGATTATCAGCGGCATCAATTTCGCGTTGCTCTACGTCTCGATAATCAAAGGCCGGATCAGGCGACTCTTTAAAGATCTTGAGTTCAAATGGTATATCGGCTCGATGATCATCTTCATCCTATTTGTCACCGTCGCACTGCTAGCAAGCAGCGACCAGGCACCGGAGGAATGCTTCCGTCTGGCCTTGTTTCAGGTGTCGTCACTGCAGACCACAACCGGATTCGTAACGGCCGACTACATGTTTTGGCCTTCCTGCACGTGGCTGGTCTTGTGCATCACGATGATTTTCGGAGGTTGCGCCGGCTCCACCAGCGGTGCCATGAAGTGTATCCGATTCGCCCTGCTCTATCAGGTTATCCGCAACCACTTGCGCCGGATGACCCACCCAAACGCCGTGCTACCCGTGCGCTTTAACGAAACCATCATTTCGAGCGATGTCAAAAACAGCCTGCTAGCTTTTGTATGCGTATATGCCGGACTCATCCTTGTCGGTTGGGTCTACATGCTATGCATAGGCATCGATTTCATGGAGTCGTTCGGCATCGTCGTGTCGAGTCTGGGAAACGTAGGCCCCGGCTTAGGCAGTACAAGTCCGGCCTACTCATGGAACCACCTCCCCGATGCTGCAAAATGGGGATGCTCTGCGCTGATGCTCATCGGTCGTCTGGAACTGTTCTCCGTTTTGCTGCTGTTTAGCTCGGGATTTTGGAAGAAGCAATAAGCCATCATGCCACGTCAAACCGCCCAAACGTCAATAAACGTGTAAAAAATCAAAGAGATTGACATTTTTTTCAAGATAACTGTATATCTTTGCGGCACCAAAAAAGAATGAAGTTGAGAAGACGCTAACTTAATATGGTACAGGGCACTGAACATTTCATGCTACCAACCTTCCTGTCGAAGTCATTAACGAAGATGAGCGCGATGGGTTATTCTTATCTCTGTAGGAATCTCCATTGTCTGCGCTTTCTGTTTGCTGCATCCGCCTTGCGTGCAAGGCGGTATTTGTTTTCACTCTGCCCGTATGATTGCCGAGGAGAGCTGTCCATTCCTTTCAGTTCGCTTATTCCTCTTTCGATTTCGGCCTGTTATCAGCAGCAACTCTCTCTCTTGCAGACCAATCCGGCGCACGGCCCGGATGCGTTGAGCCCACTGCCGGCTTTGCAAATCACCTAACTCTGACAAAAAATTATCAATAAACTCAATAATTAAACGATGTATCTTACATTCTTAGTAACAGCCGTTCTGACTGCGATTGCATTGGTTCTAGCAGGCATGCTAGTCGCTCGTTTGATATCGCCACGTTCGTTTAACGCACAAAAAGGCGAGGCCTACGAGTGCGGTCTGCCCACACGCGGACGCTCGCAGATGCAATTCAAAGTCGGTTATTACTTGTTTGCCATCCTGTTTCTGATATTCGATATCGAAACAGTGTTCCTCTTCCCATGGGCAGCCGTCGTGGGTGAAGTGGGAATTTACGGTTTGGTAAGTGTAATCTTCTTTTTGTTAGTATTAATCTTTGGTCTGGCTTATGCTTGGCGGAAAGGAGCGTTGAAATGGGAATAAAAGAGCCGAAAATACGCTCCATGAAGTACGAGGAGTTTAAGAACAACGATTATCTGGAACGCATGGTGGAAGAGCTTCGCGCCAATGGCACGAACGTGGTTGTATCCAAGCTCGACGACCTGATTAACTGGGGACGCAGCAATTCCATCTGGTCATTCTTGTTGGGAACCAGTTGTTGCGCCATCGAATTCATGGCGTTGGGTGCTGCCCGCTATGACATGGCACGCTTCGGATTCGAAGTCACCCGCAACTCACCGCGTCAAGGCGACGTGTTGCTCGTCATGGGAACCATCACCCACCGATGTGCCCCGCTGATGAAACGTCTGTACGATCAGTTGACCGAACCGAAATATGTGATTGCCGTAGGCGGCTGCACCATTTCCGGCGGACCGTTTAAAAAATCGTACCACGTAGTCAACGGCATCGACCAGCTTGTGCCCGTCGACGTCTACATCCCGGGCTGCCCTCCACGTCCGGAAGCCTTCTACTACGGTTTGATGCAGCTACAACGCAAAATCAAACTCGAACATTTCTTCGGCGGAGTCAATCGTAAACAACCCAAACCTAAAGAAGATAAATAGGAGTTATGGATATAAAAGATAAAATTTCAAAGATTGCGCCGGAGGTAACGTTCACCGAACAAGGCGAAACAGTGGCCGTCGTGCCCATTACTTCCTTTCGCAAAGTAACAGAAGCCCTGCGAAACGACCCTGATGACGCAATGGATTTCCTGCACGATGTCGTAGGTATGGACTGGGGCGAAACACTTGGCGCGCTCTACTATCTGGAATCAACCACTTCACACAACCGCATCATGCTACGCATTGAGACAGCAGACCGCGAAACACCTACATTGCCCAGCGTGTGTGACTTGTGGAAAACGGCAGAGATCAAAGAACGCGAAGCTCACGACTTCTTTGGCATCATATTCACCGGAAATCCGGATATGCGCCGCCTGTTCCTGCGCGAAGACTGGGTAGGCTACCCGCTTCGTAAAGACTACGATATGAAGTCGAACGAACTCAACATGACCAACGAAACCGACGACGACATTGCCCCCACCTACGAACTGAAAGACGGCAAGCTCGTGTGCAAACAAAACGTTGTGTTCGAGCCCGAAGACTTCGTCATCAACATGGGACCGCAACACCCCTCGACACATGGAGCCCTGCGCATGCGCATCTCGCTCGACGGCGAAACTGTAAGAAAAGTAGACCCCGTGTGCGGATACATCCACCGCGGCATCGAAAAAATGAACGAAAGCCTCACCTATCCGCAGACACTGGCACTGACCGACCGGCTGGACTATCTGAGCGCACACCAAAACAGACATGCCCTGTGCATGTGCATTGAAAAAGGAGCCGGCATCGAAATCTCCGAACGAGCCAAATACATCCGCACCATCATGGACGAGCTGCAACGTATCGACTCACACCTGCTGTATTTCTCCTGTCTGGTGCTCGATATGGGCGGACTCACCCCATTCTTCTACGGATTCCGCGAGCGCGAAATGATCCTCGATATCTTCGAAGAAACCACCGGAGGCCGTCTGATACAAAACTACAACATGATTGGAGGCGTGCAAGCAGACCTGCATCCTGACTTCCAAAAGAAAGTCAAAGCCTTCATCAAACACATGCGCGAAATCGTTCACGAATATCACGAAATCTTCACCGGCAACGTCATCGCCGTCACCCGAATGAAAGGAATCGGCGTACTGAGCCGCGAAGATGTCATCACATACGGAGCCACCGGCGGCACCGGACGTGCCTCGGGATGGAGCAACGACGTGCGCAAGCACCACCCGTATGGCGTGTACGACAAAGTAGACTTCAAGGAAATCATCCGCACCGAAGGCGACAGCTTCGCCCGCTACATGGTGCGTATGGACGAGATTATGGAATCGATGAAAATCATCGAACAACTCATCGACAACATCCCCGAAGGCGAATACCGCGTCAAGACCAAACCGATTATCCGCATCCCCGAAGGCCTCTACACAAGCTCCGTAGAAACCAGTCGCGGCGAGTTCGATGTCATCCTTGAAAGTCATGGAGACAAGACTCCCTACCGCCTGCACTACCGTTCGGCCTGCCTGCCACTTGTGCACACGCTCGACAAAGCCTGCCGAGGCTGGAAACTTGCCGACCTCATCGTAATCGGTGCCAGCATCGACCTCGTAATCCCTGATATTGACAGATAACAAATAACAGAAAGCAATGAACTCTTCATTTTTAGACTATTATAGCATACAGCCCATCACCCGCTGGATTCACGAGACTTTGTGCAGCGTAATGCCCGAAGGCTTGGCAATCTTCCTGGAATGCGTGGTCATTGGCGTCGCTCTTATCGTCATGTATGCCGTGTTAGCCATCATCCTGATCTACATGGAACGCAAAGTCTGCGCATTTTTCCAATGCCGCATCGGTCCGAACCGGGTAGGCGGAAAGGGTGGTTTGCTGCAAGTGCCTGCTGACGTATTAAAAATCCTGACCAAAGAGATTATCCGGCTGAAACACGCAGACAACCTGCTACACGAACTAGCCCCCTATCTGGTCATTCTGGCATCCATCCTGACGTTTTCATGCCTGCCGTGGCACAAGGGAGCCCAAGTGCTCGACATGAACATCGGCATCCTGTTCGTACTGGCAGCCTCGTCGATAGCCACCCTCGGAATCTTGCTGGCCGGATGGAGCAGCAACAACAAATACACCATGATTGGAGCCGTGCGTAGCGGAGCCATGATTATCAGCTACGAACTCTCCATGGGCATCACCGTACTGGCCGTCGTCATCCTAAGCGAAACCGCCAGCATAAGCGGCATCGTAGAAGGTCAGGCCAACGGCTGGAACCTGTTCAAAGGACACGTGGTCACCATACTGGCCTTCCTTGTCTTCCTCATCGCAGGTAACGCAGAAGCAAACCGCGGCCCGTTCGACCTGGCCGAAGCCGAGCAAGAGCTGACTGCCGGTTACCACACAGAGTATTCCGGACTCCACTTCGGTTTCTTCTATCTGGCCGAATATCTCAACCTGTTTATTACCGCCGGTTTTGCCTCGACCCTGTTTCTGGGAGGCTGGATGCCGTTCCATATTCCGGGTTTAGACAGCTTCAACGCCGTTATGGACTATATTCCGGGCGTTGTTTGGTTCTTCGGCAAAACCTTCTTCGTGGTATGGTTGCTGATGTGGATTAAATGGACATTCCCCCGTCTGCGCATCGATCAGGTGCTGACCTTCGAGTGGAAATACCTCATGCCCACCTCACTGCTAATCCTTTTATTAATGGTAATACTTAAAGTCTTTGGCCTCGTATTCTAGAAGCTCGTCCGGGTTTTGCGAATTACAACAACCAAAGAGGAAATAACGAAAAGATATGAGTAAATTCAGTAATTATATAAATGGATATTTTTCAGGACTGGTAAGCTTGCTCATCGGCATGCGCACCTCCGTCAAGGTGTATTTCCGCAAAAAAGTCACGGAGCAGTATCCTGAAAACCGCCATACCACATTATACATTCCGGAGCGTCATCGCGCCATGCTGATTATGCCTCACGACGAAAACAACCAGCATCACTGCATTGCGTGCGGACTATGCCAGATAGCTTGTCCGAACGACACCATAAAAATAACCTCCGCAATGATAGAAGGTGAAGACGGGAAAAAGAGAAAAGTTTTGGTAACATACGAATACGACCTCGGCTCGTGCATGTTTTGCGAACTCTGCGTCAACGCTTGTACGCACAATGCCATTCGCTTCGGCAATGACTTTGAAAACGCCGTTTTCGAACGCGAAAAGCTCGTGTTGAAACTCAACCACGAAGGTTCATCAGTAGTTAAAAAGTAACAGACATATGGATATAACACTTCAACAAACAGTATTCTACGTAGTGGCCATCCTCATGAGCGTGTTTTCGGTGATGACCGTTACGACAGGAAGCATACTGCGCTCAGCAACTTATTTGCTGTTCGTACTTTTCGGTACGGCTGCCATATACTTCATATTGGACTACACCTTCTTGGGAGCAGTCCAGCTGATGGTCTACGCCGGCGGTATCGTTGTTCTTTATGTATTCTCGATTTTACTGACCAATTCAGATAAAAGCATCAACCAACGCATCAGCAAGAGCAAACTGGTGGCTACCCTGCTGACCATTGTCGTGGGCACGGCTCTGGTGTTGTTTCTGATATTCACCAACGGATTCGCACTCAACGTGATTTCAGAGAGCAACGAAATCAGCCTCAACGAAATCGGTTTGGCGCTCATCGGTGGCGACAAGCATCAATACATCCTGCCGTTCGAGGTGGTGAGCGTGTTGCTGTTGGCCTGTATGATCGGAGGTTTATTAATTGCACGTAAAAGATAAGAAAGGGGACACAACGTTATGGATATACATGTAGTAAGCTATTTGGTAGTGAGCACCATCATGCTCTTTGCCGGCATCTTCGGTTTTTTCACTCGCAAGAACCTTCTGGCTGTCTTAATCTCTGTAGAATTGATATTGAATGCCACGAACATCAACTTCGCCGTGTTCAATCGTTATCTGTTCCCTGATGTGTTCGAAGGCCATTTCTTCGCTCTCTTCGGCATTGGCATCGCCGCTGCCGAAACGGCGGTAGCCATAGCCATCATCATCAACATCTATCGCAACATACGCAATATCCAGACAGACAACATCGACGAACTGAAAGGATAAAGTAACTCGAATATTAATCTACTTAATGTAAACAATTCATTATGGAATATACGATACTCATCTTATTACTTCCGTTCCTCAGCTTCCTCATCCTCGGGCTGGCGGGTATGCGTATGCGACACGGCGTGGCCGGCGCTATCGGCACAACCGTATTGGCTGCCGTGACCGTGATGTCTTATGTCACTGCCTGCCTCTATTTCGGAGCCGGACGCGGTGCGGACGGGACATTTGCAACCATGATGCCCTGCAATTTCCACTGGTTGCCATTTTACGGCGACTTGCATATCGACATGGGAATCTTGCTCGACCCGATTTCCGTGATGATGCTCGTCGTCATCTCAACCGTCTCTTTAATGGTACACATCTATTCCTTCGGCTACATGAAAGGCGAAGTCGGTTTCCAACGTTACTACGCTTTCCTGAGCCTGTTTACGTTTTCCATGCTGGGTCTGGTTGTCGCCACCAACATTTTCCAGATGTATGTGTTCTGGGAACTGGTAGGCGTGTCATCCTATCTGCTGATTGGTTTCTACTACACTAAACCCGAAGCCATTGCTGCCAGCAAGAAAGCGTTCATCGTGACTCGTTTTGCCGACTTAGGCTTCCTGATAGGCATTCTGATTTACGGATACTACACCAACACTTTCACCTTCACACCGACCGAAGAAGCTCTGATGACGGCCGGCATGATGATGCCTTGGGCTTTAGGCCTGATGTTTATCGGTGGAGCCGGCAAGAGCGCCATGTTCCCGTTGCACATCTGGTTGCCCGACGCCATGGAAGGTCCTACTCCGGTCAGCGCCTTGATTCATGCCGCAACGATGGTCGTAGCCGGTGTGTATCTGGTAGCCCGCATGTTCCCTTTCTTCATTGAATATGCCCCCAACGTACTCCACTGGGTTGCCTACATCGGCGCGTTTACGGCATTCTATGCTGCTTCCGTGGCCTGCGTGCAGACCGACATCAAGCGTGTGCTCGCGTTTTCCACCATCTCCCAAATCGGATTCATGATGGTAGCACTGGGTGTATGCATCGGTGAAGACACTCACGAAGGTCTGGGCTATATGGCCGGCATGTTCCACCTGTTTACCCATGCCATGTTCAAAGCCTTGCTCTTCTTGGGAGCCGGAGCCATCATCCATGCCGTACACAGCAACGAGATGTCGACCATGGGCGGTCTACGCAAATACATGCCCATCACCCACATCACGTTCCTGATTGCCTGTCTGGCCATTGCCGGAATACCACCGTTCAGCGGATTCTTCAGCAAAGACGAAATCCTCGCAGCCTGCTTCCAGTTTAGTCCCGTCATGGGCTGGATCATGAGCGTGATTGCCGGCATGACAGCATTCTATATGTTCCGCCTGTATTACGGCATCTTCTGGGGCAAGGAGAACAAGGAACTCCACGCTCATCACACGCCTCACGAAGCCCCTTTCAACATGACGTTTCCCCTAATATTTCTGGCACTTGTCACCTGCGTAGCCGGATTCATTCCCTTCGGTGAGTTTATCAGCAGCAACGGTCAGGCCTACGAAATCCATCTGAACACACAAGTTGCCATCACCAGCGTCTGCATCGCCATCATTGGCATCGCCTTGGCAACATTCATGTATCTGAGAGAACAGCAACCGGTAGCCGAGAAACTGGCCGCAACGTTCAAGAATCTGCACCGTGCCGCCTACCATCGCTTCTATCTGGACGAAGTCTGGCTGTTCGTAACCAAGAAAATCATCTTCCGTTGCATTTCTGTCCCCTTAGCCTGGTGGGATCGCCACGTGATTGACCAATTCTTCAACTTCCTGGCCTGGGCAACCAATGCCAGTGCCGAAGAAGTACGAACCATGCAGAGCGGAAAAATCCAACAATACTGCATCTGGTTCTTGGTTGGAGCTTTGGCACTCACAATCATGTTATTATTAATCTAAAAAACTCACACGCAACATGAATATACTAAGTTTTTACGTACTGATCCCACTGTTGATGTTATTAGGTCTATGGCTCAGCCGTAGCCTCAACCAAGTGCGTGGGGTTATGGTGGCAGGCGCGTCCGCCCTGCTGTTACTGTCGGTTTATCTGACAGTAGACTATTTGGGACTACGCCATGCCGGAGCCACTGAAGAAATGCTCTACACGGACAGCTACATGTGGTATGCCCCCCTGCATATCTGCTATTCCATCGGAGTAGACGGTATCTCGGTAGCCATGCTGCTACTGTCGAGCATCATCGTATTCACCGGCACGTTCGCTTCTTGGAAACTGAAACCCCTCACCAAGGAATACTTCCTATGGTTCACCCTGCTATCGCTCGGTGTGTTCGGGTTCTTCATCTCGACCGATTTGTTCACAATGTTCATGTTCTACGAAGTAGCCCTCATCCCGATGTATCTGCTCATTGGCGTATGGGGAAGTGGACACAAAGAATATTCGGCCATGAAACTGACCCTGATGCTGATGGGAGCGTCGGCGTTCCTGCTAATCGGCATCCTCGGCATCTATTTCGGAAGCGGTGCACAAACCATGAACATTCAGGAGATTGCCGCCCTGCACAACATCCCGATGGACATGCAGCGCATCTTCTTCCCCTTGACATTCTTGGGCTTCGGCGTACTGGGCGCCCTGTTTCCGTTTCATACATGGAGTCCCGACGGTCACGCTTCAGCCCCTACAGCTGTTTCCATGCTGCATGCCGGCGTACTGATGAAACTCGGAGGCTACGGATGCTTCCGCGTGGCCATGTACCTGATGCCCGAAGCAACCCAAGAACTGGGATGGATATTCTTGATACTCACCACCATCAGCGTAGTATACGGAGCATTTAGTGCCATCGTACAGACAGACTTGAAATACATCAACGCCTATTCGTCAGTGTCACACTGCGGACTCGTGCTCTTCGCCTTGCTGATGATGACCCGCACCAGTTGCACCGGCGCCATCCTCCAGATGCTCAGTCACGGACTGATGACCGCCCTCTTCTTCGCCCTCATCGGAATGATTTACGGCCGCACACACACTCGCGACATCCGACAGATGAGCGGTCTGATGAAAATCATGCCTTTCCTCAGTGTGGGCTACGTCGTTGCCGGTTTGGCCAACCTCGGACTGCCGGGATTGAGTGGATTCATCGCCGAAATGACCATCTTCGTAGGCTCGTTTGAAGTCAACGACACGTTCCATCGCGTCTGCACCATCATCGCCTGCACGAGCATCGTAATCACCGCTGTCTACATCCTGCGCGTAGTCGGCAAGATACTCTATGGCACGTGTAAAGACCCCCATCACCTGCATCTGACCGATGCCACATGGGACGAACGCTTAGCCGTTATCTGCCTCATCGTGGCCGTAGCCGGATTAGGTCTGGCACCGTTCTGGATGAGCGACATGCTATACGAAAGCGTCAATACCATTTTAAGTGCGATCTAGTTGACACACAAATCAGTTAACCGACAAAAACGAATGAATATATGAACTATCTTCAATTTTTCGATATGAAAGCGGAAGTCAGCCTCATCGCCCTGATTCTGATTGTCTTTCTCTACGACCTGTTCACCGAAGGCAAAGAGCGCAAAGGCTTCCATACGCTGACCTGCACACTGTTGGGCATCCATATCCTGTGGAACCTGATGCCATGCGGCGACAAAACCCTGTTTGGCGGCATGTATCAATCGTATGTCATCACCGACATCATGAAAAGCATTCTTGCCATCGGCACACTCATCGTATTCCTGCAAGCAAAAAACTGGCTCCGCCGCGACGACACACGCCACAAAGAAGGTGAGTTCTACCTGCTGACCCTCTGTACACTGCTCGGCATGAACTTCATGATGAGCGCCGGACATTTCCTGATGTTTTTCATCGGACTGGAATTAGCCTCCATCCCCACGGCTTGCCTCGTAGCCCTCGACAAATACAAACACGAGTCGGCCGAAGCCGGAGCCAAATACATCATGAACGCCATGTTCTCATCCGGACTGATGCTCTACGGCATCTCGTTTGTCTACGGAACCGTAGGTACTCTCTATTTTCAAGATATCCCGGCCACACTGCAAGGCACACCGATGCAAATACTCGCACTCGTGTTCTTCTTCGCCGGACTCGGATTCAAGATGTCGCTTGTTCCGTTCCACCTCTGGACGGCCGACACCTATCAGGGTGCTCCCACAGCCGTAACCTCCTACCTCTCCGTGGTCTCGAAAGGTGCAGCAGCCTTCACGCTGATGGTCATCCTCGTGAAAGTCTTTGCTCCAATGATCGAACAATGGCAAGCCATACTCTACGTCATCACCATCGTAACCATCACATTGGGTAACCTTTTCGCCGTCCGTCAGGAAAACCTGAAACGATTCATGGCCTTCAGCAGTATCTCCCAAGCCGGATACATCGTTTTGGCCATCATCAGCGGCAACGCATTGGGCATGACCTCACTCGTGTTCTACGTAC
Organism: uncultured Bacteroides sp.; assembly: GCA_964514145.1. Taxonomy (GTDB): domain Bacteria; phylum Bacteroidota; class Bacteroidia; order Bacteroidales; family Bacteroidaceae; genus Phocaeicola_A. The sequence goes on along the minus strand of CAZEPM010000010.1, from coordinate 787 downwards.
TGGTATATGTCGCAGCCAATCTGGGCGCCTTCAGTGTAATCAACGTCATCGAACAGAAAACCGGCAAACTGAACATTGCCGACTACAACGGACTCTATCAGAGCAACCCCAAACTGAGTTTCCTCATGACGCTAGCGCTGTTCTCGCTCGGCGGAATCCCGCCCTTTGCCGGATTCTTCAGCAAATTCTTCGTGTTTGCTGCAGCCTTTAGCAGCGGGTTCTATCTGGTGGTGTTCATCGCTTTGCTCAACACAATCATCTCACTCTACTACTACCTGAAGATTGTGAAAGCCATGTACATCATCCCCAACGACGCACCCATCGCCGCTTTTACGAGCGACGGCAGCACGAAAGTCAGTCTGGCCATCTGTACGGCCGGAATCATTGCACTCGGACTGATCAGCGTCATCTACGACGGCATCAACCTCCATGCGTTTGGCGTGTAAAGCCTGACATTTCCCTTACAGACAACGGTGTAAAGCAACATTCCACAAACGGTTTGTGTTTTGCACCGTTGCTTTTTTTCATCGAAAAACAGTCTGTTTGCCGACACCAACACCCCTCGTCACATCCCCTATCCCTGCGAAAGCAAAAATAGACACAAACCGCAAATCCTGCAAGCAAAACCATCCCAAAGCGTTAAGCAATCAACCTCAAAAAACATTCGTTTCCCCCTCCATCCATTTCCGCTTATGCGAGGAAGGAGGGGGAATATAAAGGGGGAGGTTTTCTTTTCTTTGCTTTGCTATGCTTTGTGTACTTTGGTACGTTTAAATGTGCATTTTGG
>CAZEPM010000009.1:11366-29648 GCA_964514145.1 uncultured Bacteroides sp. | reverse complement strand
TTGATTGCCGGTCGTATAATGGTATTAAGTAAGCTTATCCCGAACTCACGTATATATTAGTACTCAATATTATATTAAACTTAGAATGAATAGATAATGCTTCCGATAGCTCCACAAATGATAATGAGTAGAATGGGATGGACTTTGTAGTGATAACTGGCTATGAATGTTCCTGCAAAAAGAAGTATGCTGATTAGAAACTGAATTACTGATTCGTCCGGACTGCTAAAGTTTTCCGGTTTCATAAGTAACAAGGCAGAAGCAGCCAACAGGCCTACCACTGCCGGACGCAATCCACTGAAGATTGCCTTAACGACAGGATGTTTTTGATATTTGAGCAGGTATTTACTGATGAGTAACATCAGGATAAATGACGGTAAGCATACGGCAAAAGTAGCGATGAAGCTGCCTATAATGCCAACCCATGTGGGGTATCCTGCTTCAATGATAGATGCATACCCGACATAGGTTGCAGAGTTAATTCCGATAGGGCCAGGGGTCATCTGGCTCATGGCTACGATATCAGTGAATTCGGAACTAGTGAGCCATTGGTGTTTGATCACGACTTCGCCTTGAATAAGTGAAAGCATGGCATATCCGCCGCCAAAGCCAAAAAGACCTATTTTGAAGAATGCATAGAAGAGTTCTAAGAATATCATGATAATAAACTTTTACGAGTGGTGCTTATGACGTTGATAATAACCCCATAGATATCCGCTAATACCGGCTATAATGATGATGTATATAGGAGACACTCCCCAAATCCAGATAAGAAAAGCGCTGACTATGGGAATCCAAATGTTATATCGATTGATACCGGTAGTGCGGGCAATCGTGAAAGTCGGTGCTGCTATGAGAGCAACAACGCAAGGGCGAATGCCTTTGAATATGTTTTCAACAAGTGTATATTGTTTGAATTGTTGGAAGAAAATAGCAATAAGTAACATTATGAGAAATGAAGGTAATATTGTTCCCAGTGCTGCGGTATAACTCCCTTTAATACCACAAAGCTTATATCCTATGAATATGGCAATATTTACGGCAAAAACTCCTGGAGCGGATTGAGCTACTGCCATCAGATCTATGAAATCTTTTTGTGAAATCCATTTCCGCTTGTTGATAAGATCTTCTTGTATGAGCGGAATCATGGCATATCCACCACCAATGGTGAACATACCAATACGGAAAAACAGAAAAAAGAGTTGTAAATGAAGTTTCATGATTGAATGGAGAAATAAGCGAATGAGGATTCTTAAACGAAAAGGTTGACAAGTATGGATTAATCTTGTCAACCTTTTTTTGTTTATTGTAAATAGATTTACTTGTGCTCTTTTACCCAATTATAAGCATTAACAAATGCTTCGAACCAAGGTGTGATTTGATCTGTCATCTTGCGATCTGCCGGATAATAGGCATTTTGCCAAGGGAAGAATGCACGTTCCAAGTGGGGCATTATTGCTACATGTCGACCGTCTGCACTGGCAATTCCGGCAACAGAATAGTTTGAGCCATTGGGATTACCGGGATAAGTATCATAACTATATTTAGCAATAATGTTATATTTGTCTTCTTCATAGGGCAGTGAGAATTTTCCTTCTCCGTGTGCCACCCAAATACCCAGTTTGTTTCCACTTAACGAGCCGAACATGACGCTACGATTCATCGGAATGGTCAATCCTACGAATGAAGATTCAAATTTACGAGAATCGTTGTGCAGCATTCGTCCTTGTTTCTCGAATTCCGGATTGATCAGATTAAGTTCCATCATTAGCTGACATCCGTTGCATACACCCAATGACAAAGTATCTTCACGTGCATAAAATTTGTCCAGACTCTCTTTTGTTTTCGGATTGAAGAGGAATGCTCCAGCCCAGCCTTTGGCTGAACCGAGTACATCAGAATTGGAAAAACCTCCACAGAAGACAATCATGTTAATGTCTTCCAGTGTTTCACGGCCGCTAATTAAGTCTGTCATCATGACATCTTTAACATCGAATCCGGCTAAGTAGAGTGCATAGGCCATTTCCCGCTCGCCATTTGTTCCCTTTTCACGGATTATGGCTGCTCGAATACCACTTGAGGTACGGCGATTAGGGTCTACTCCATATTGGGTGAATTTTCCGGAAAAATCTTTATTAAATACGATTTCGAGCGGTTGTTGCTTATAGTTTTCAAAACGTTTCTTTGCACAACCGTTCATGCTTTGTTTACAATCTAACAGATAAGAAGAATAATACCAGACATCGCGTAAATAATCAATACCGAAGTGATAGGTCGCATTGTCTTTTTCGATGAGAATATGTCTTTCGTCAGTCGGCTTTCCGAGTTTTACGTAACCGATACCGGCGTTATCTAATATCTCTTTAACTTCATTCTTATGCTTGTCGTCAATTTGTATGACAATCCCTGGATTCTCAGCAAATAAGATTTTTATTAAATCGTGTTCTTTGAATTTATTAAGATTGATGTCTAATCCTCCTTCTTCGTTTGCGAAACACATTTCAAGTAGTGTGGTAATCAATCCACCTGCAGAAATATCATGGCCTGCTAAGATTAAGCCTTTGTTGACAAGTTCCTGAATAGTCATAAAGGCCTCGCAGAAGTATTCGGGATTCGTTACGGTAGGAACATCGTCGCCTATTTTGTACAATGATTGTGCAAACGCAGAGCCACCCAAACGCAATGTATCAAAGCTAAAATCGATATGATAGAGCGTTGTTTTAGGCTTGTTAACTATCACTTGATGTACAACTTTCCTGATGTCTGAAACTTCGCCACCTGCTGATACGATAACAGTTCCGGGGCTAATGACTTTCTTACCGTTCGGATATTTTTGTGTCATGGAAAGTGAGTCTTTTCCTGTCGGCACATTGATATGCAGACTGCAACAGAAATCGGATAATGCTTGAACCGCAGCGTAAAGTCGGGCATCTTCACCTTCTTGTGAACGGCATGGCCACATCCAGTTGGCCGATAGAGAAATGCTTTCCATTCCATCTGCTAATGGTGCCCAGACCAGATTAGTTAGGGCTTCCGATACCGATAAAACAGAACCAGCAGCCGGATTCGTTAATGCTGCTTGCGGAGCGTGGCCGATAGATGTTGCGATACCCTTTTCTCCTTTGTAATCAAGTGCGACAACTCCGCAATCACTCAATGGTAATTGGATAGCTCCTTGACATTGTTGCATGGCGACTTTGCCGGTAACAGAACGGTCTACTTTGTTGGTCAACCAGTCTTTGCATGCTACAGCCTCTAGTTGTAGTACTTGTGAAACGTATTCGTTAAGTTGAGCTTGGTTATAGGTTACATCTTCATAGTGATGTTCTACCGTCTTATCAATCATGTAAGTCTTGGGTGATGAACCGAACATCTGGTCGATAGCTAAGTCAAAAGGACGCTTGCCATCAGCCTGTTCAAAAGCGAAACGATGGTCGCCGGTTGTTTCACCAACAATATACATCGGAGCACGTTCGCGTTCTGCTATCTTTTTAACGTGGTCAATTGCTTTTTCATCGATTAATAACCCCATGCGCTCTTGACTTTCGTTAGCGATGATTTCTTTGGCAGAAAGCGTTTTGTCGCCGATTGGAAGTTTAGACATTTGTATCAAGCCACCGCAATCTTCTACCAATTCGGATAAACAATTGACGTGTCCGGCAGAACCATGATCGTGTATGGATACGATAGGATTTGTATCTTCTTCACAAAGAGCCCGTATCACGTTGTTGGCACGTTTCTGCATTTCCGCATTGGCGCGTTGTACGGCATTGAGCTCTATGCCAGACGAGTAGCGTCCGGTATCAACCGATGATACAGATCCGCCACCTAAACCGATACGATAATTATCACCTCCGATTACCACGATTTTGTTTCCGGTTTCGGGTTTGCCCTTTAAGCAGTCTCGTTGAGTAGCATATCCGACACCGCCGGCCAGCATGATAACTTTATCGTAGCCATAGAATACTTCATTTTCTTTGTGCTCAAAAGTCAATACAGAACCACAGATTAATGGTTGGCCAAATTTATTGCCAAAGTCAGACGCCCCATTAGACGCTTTTATGAGTATTTGCTCAGGAGTTTGATACAACCATTTGCGTACAGGTAGCAGCTTTTCCCAAGAGCGATCTTCTTCCGTACGAGGATATGATGTCATGTAGACAGCTGTACCGGCAATAGGCCATGACCCTTTACCGCCTCCCATACGATCCCGAATCTCACCGCCTGTGCCTGTAGAAGCTCCATTAAAGGGTTCTACCGTTGTTGGGAAGTTGTGTGTTTCTGCTTTTAAGGAAATAACGGTTTTGATATCTTTGATAACAAAGTAATCGGATGTCGAATGGTCCTTGGGTGCGAATAGTTCTACTATCGGTCCTTCGGCAAAAGCCACATTATCTTTGTAGGCTGAAATAATCTTATTCGGATTTTCATTTGTTGTTTTTTTGATCATTTGAAAGAGTGAGGACTCCATTTCCTTACCGTCGATGATAAACGTTCCACCAAAGATTTTGTGACGGCAGTGTTCCGAATTGATTTGAGCAAAACCGAAGACTTCAGAATCGGTTAATTTACGTCCTAAATCTTTTTCTACTTTCAAAAGATAATCTATTTCCTCACGTGACAGCGCTAATCCCTCTTGTTCATTATATTCTTCAATGTTGTCAATATATATGATGGGTTGAGGTTGGATGTTTATGGTAAAAATGTCTTGATTTAATCCGTGGTAGAGACGTTGTAGCATGTGGTCGTATTCAGCTTTCTCATCTTGCACCGGATAATATTCTTCTATACGTGTAATTCCTTCTAAACCCATGTTTTGAGTGATTTCTACTGCATTGGTGCTCCATGGCGTTATCATTTCTTTGCGTGGCCCGACAAAACAGCCTTGTAGTTTTTCTTCTTTTTCGATAATCGCGTTACCATAAAGCCAACTCAGCTTTTGAATTTCTTTTTCATCAGGTGTGTGGTCACATTCTGTTGCAATCACGTTTTGAGTAGATGTTCTGAAAAATAGAATCATGACTAAAAAATTAGGGTGAGTTTTTCTTGTCGCAAAAGTACTTAAAAACCTCGATGTGACAATATAACCCTCTTATCTTTTATATCTCATTTTTGTGAGTAAAATAAGAAGGGTAAGGAAAGTGTTTTATTGTTTCGTTTTTATAATATCGAACAGGTATGAGAATTTTACAATAACGGATGAGTTTCCGGAACGGCCAAAATAATCTTTTTTGCTGTTACTGAAAATATCTGCCAAGCCATAATAGTAGCGTGCTTCAAGGATAAAATGCCCTATAGAGGTTGCTAAATCGAGACCACCTCCGCCAGTAATACCATAATCAAATGTATTCTCAATTTCTTTTCCATATTGTTCGTCTACATTGTTAGGACGTTGTGAAGTATCCCATACGCCTTCTCCGCCATACACTTCCGTTCCGCCGAGATAGAAGTTGAATTGCGGACCGGCACAAATGAAGAATTTTACACCGCGTTGTTCTTTTCCCCATCCCATGTTCATTAAAAATGGAACTTCAAGATAGTTAAGCGTGCGTTCGTATGTATTTCCGCTACCATCTTCAATATCTTCTTTCCATCCTCGTTGTGAAAAATTTAATTCCACTTGCAAGGCGCAGATTGATTTAAAATATTTTTCGCAGGTATAGCGCAGGGTTATACCGCCAATCATTCCCATCAGATTCCCTTGCTTGATTGTTGGAGTAAATGTTACGCTACTAAGGGTTACGCCTCCATTTATACCGATTGCGATGTCGTTACGTGCTTCGCCGACTTGTGCTTGTATGGGTGTAATGTTGAAGGTAAAGCATGCCGTAACAAGACTTATGATAAATTTTAATAGCGTATTCATTGGTCAAAGTCCATTTTGATGAGTTCATGATCCTTGGTGAAATGTATAAAGAATACTTTTTTGTTGATAAAACCACCCCAGTTGCTTGCTCGTTCAAATTTAAAGCTGGTTTGGATAGGCTTGATTCTGATGCGGTTTAAATTGGCTTCCATGTTGTCTCCATAGAGTGACATGCCTTTTAGCAAGTATAATGAAGTTTCATAGCCCAGAATAGCATATTTAGGATATGTATTCATAATCTCTTTATGATACCATTTTCTGAAAGTTTGTTGAAAGTCTACCACATCTTTAGCTAGATTATTAGCGTAGAATGAGGTATAGAAATAGGTATCAAACGTATAAAAATCATCCAAGTAGTCTGTTGTATATGTTTGCCATTCGGGATATCCGAATAAATGCATGCTGTATTTGTCTGGCCTTTTCTGCGTTTCCCAAGACATTTTGAGTGCTTTCAGATAGGGTAGAATCTTGATTAGTGCAATGTTGCTGCCTGATGTCGGAATCAGCATGTTTTCAGAAGTTGGGCTTAGTGCTTCTTCTATGCTTTCTTTGCTGACTGCTTTGATTTCTTTGAAAGTTATATGATTGTCATATAATTGCTGTTTAAATCCGCGAATGAAATCTTGTTTGTCTGTGGCTCCATCCATCGCATCGACAAAAATAATATTGCTGTTCCGGAATTTGCGCAAGAAGTGTTCGTAGACCTCTGAATATAAATACGATTGAGGCGTATTGACTTGATATAGATAGGGGTTGTTGAAAACCTCATCACATTTGGACGTAAAAGGAACGACTAGTCGTATCTTGTTCTTTTCGGAGAAATCTGAAACCGATTTGATGTGATTGGCATGACTGGGGCCAATGATTAAATCCATTTCTTGCATTTCTTTTTTTGAGAGTATTTTTTGAATGATAGATGGATCGCCTTGCGTGTCGTATGTGTAAATATCAAATGATATGCCTTCTTTCTTTAGTTCGTTAATTGCCATAAGGAAACCTTGGTAGTATTCCACCATGCGTGCCTGTTCTCCCTGATTACCACCGTTGAGCATGAATGAAAGCAAGATAGCGACTTTCAGTCGTTTCATCTGTTCTGTTTTGGGATGCACGGAATCAAACAGTTCGCTATTACTCAGTGGCTTTTGATTTTCAGCGGTTTCTGTTTGTTGCGCTCTTTCTTGATGATAGGGGATTTGTAAGAAATAACCTCTTTTTAATTTTTGTTCTTTTAGCTCGGGGTTGGCAGTGATTAATTCTTCTTCGGTAATGCCGTATTCTTTACAAATACTGTATATGGTTTCACGGCGTTTAACCTTGTGTATGGTTTGATATTGTTGCTCGATTCCTTGCAATGTTGACTGGGGCGCGTTTGCTTCCTGAGTGGCGGTGTCTATCGTGCTAACCATGGGTGAATCGTTTCCTGTCCGGGGTATGACAATAACTTGTCCGGCACGAAAGTTTTTTTCACTTAGTCCGGGATTGGCATCACACAAGCTTTGCACGGTTACGTGGTAGGTTTGCATCAGTTTATACAGCGTTTCTCCTGCTTGAATGGTATGATATTGTATACCGTCCGGCTGGTTCTTCTGGGGAATTTTTAGTGTGCTTCCTGCTTTAATTACTTTTTCACTGCCTGGATTTAGACGAATAATCTCATCTGTCGTTACATTATACATTACGGCAATGGAGTAGAGGCTTTGTCCTTTTGTGATTGTGTGTAAAAAATAATTGGTTTGCTGGGCCTGAATCCACACAGGTAGGCTTATAAAGAAGCTAATAAAAATCAGACATTTGAACTTTCTCATGAATATATGGTTCTGTTTTTGATAGGTGTGCACAAAAGTACAAAAATTCCCCTAACAGTGGCATACTCGGACATATTATTCATTATTTTTGCGGAATAAGTTAATTTAAAAGATAAAGAAGCTTACATGGCAGATGAGACGGAAATGATTCAAGTGTACGGTGCACGTGTGCATAATTTGAAAAATATTGATGTTGGGATTCCTCGCAATAGTTTGACTGTCATTACCGGATTGAGTGGCAGTGGTAAGTCTTCTCTTGCTTTTGATACTGTTTTTGCTGAAGGTCAACGGCGTTACATTGAGACTTTTTCTGCATACGCCCGTAATTTCTTGGGCGGCATGGAGCGTCCGGATGTTGATAAAATAACCGGATTAAGCCCGGTGATTTCAATAGAACAAAAAACAACCAATAAGAATCCCCGTTCAACAGTCGGGACAACAACCGAAATATATGACTACCTGCGTTTACTCTTTGCCCGTGCAGGAACGGCGTATTCGTATTTGTCGGGTGAGAAAATGGTGAAATACACCGAGCAACAAGTCATCGACCTGATAATAAAAGAATACGAAAACAGGCGGATTTATTTGCTCGCACCTCTTGTGAGGACACGTAAGGGACATTACAAAGAGCTGTTTGAGCAGATTCGGAAAAAAGGTTATCTTTATGTGCGTGTCGATGGCGAACTGCGTGAGGTGATGCACGGCATGAAAGTTGATCGCTACAAAAATCATGACATAGAGGTTGTGATTGATAAACTGGTGGTACATAATAAAGATGACAAACGTTTGACACAGAGCATAACCGATGCTATGGTGCAGGGCGATGGCTTGATTATGGTGTTGGATGCTGAAACCAATGTGATCCGACATTATAGTAAACGATTGATGTGTCCGATAACAGGGCTTTCATATCGCGAACCTGCGCCGCATAATTTTTCATTCAACTCTCCGCAAGGGGCTTGTCCTCGTTGTAAAGGCTTGGGTTATGTAAACAGTATAGATATTGAAAAGATCATTCCTAATCGTGATTTGTCTGTCTATGAAGGAGCTATCGTGCCTTTGGGAAAGTATAAGAATACGATGATATTCCAGCAGATTGCAGCTTTGTTGGAAAAATATGAGAGCACATTAAAAACACCGGTTTCTCAGTTGCCTGAGGGAGCTATTGATGAAATCCTTTATGGAGCAGACGAACGGATTAAGGTCAAAAGTTCGCTTTTGCATGCACCTTCAGATTATTTTACTGTATTTGAAGGCATTGTTAAGTATATTCAGATGCTGCAAGAAAGTGATGCTTCGGCAACCCAACAGAAGTGGGTTGAACAATTTGCGAAGACTGACGTTTGTCCGGAGTGTCAGGGAGCACGTCTGAACAAGGAAGCCCTGAGTTTTCGTATCCATGATAAAAATATCTGTCAGTTGGCAATGATGGATATCGACGAACTTTACGAATGGATATTAACCGTAGAGCAGTATCTTGATAACAAACAGCGTCTGATTGCCGAAGAGATTTTAAAGGAAATACGTACACGTTTGAAATTCTTGCTCGATGTCGGTTTAAATTATCTTTCGCTCAATCGGTCTTCCGTGTCCTTATCCGGAGGGGAAAGTCAGCGTATTCGTCTGGCCACTCAAATCGGTTCTCAATTAGTCAACGTTTTGTATATCTTAGACGAACCGAGTATTGGACTTCATCAACGTGACAATGTTCGTTTGATTCAATCTCTGAAAAAACTGCGTGATTTGGGCAATACCGTGATAGTTGTGGAACATGACAGGGATATGATGCTGAATGCAGATTATATTGTTGACATGGGGCCTAAGGCTGGCAGATTGGGTGGAGAGGTTGTGTTTCAAGGAGTTCCGAAGGAAATGCTTAAGACAGAGACGTTTACTTCCCAATATTTGAAAGGGAAAATGAAGATTGAAATTCCGAATCAAAGGCGGAAAGGCAATGGTCGGTCATTATGTTTGCGCGGAGCTTCGGGCAATAATCTGAAAAATGTGGAGGTCGAGTTTCCGCTTGGGCGATTCATTTGTGTGACCGGTGTATCGGGTAGCGGAAAATCAACGTTGATAAGTGACACGCTTCAGCCCATTCTTTCCCAACATTTTTATCGTTCTTTGCGCGATCCCTTGCCATACACTTCCATTGAAGGGCTGGAGTATGTTGATAAAGTGATAGATGTAGACCAATCTCCTTTGGGAAGAACGCCGCGTTCCAACCCGGCTACTTACACAGGTGTATTTAGCGATATACGTTCGTTGTTTGTAGAGCTGCCTGAAGCAAAAATACGTGGATACAAGCCCGGAAGATTTTCATTTAATGTGAGTGGCGGACGTTGCGAAGCATGTGGAGGAAATGGATACAAGACTATTGAGATGAATTTTTTGCCGGATGTGTTGGTACCCTGCGAAGTCTGTCACGGGAAACGTTACAACCGAGAGACACTTGAAGTGCGGTTTAAAGGGAAATCAATAGCAGATGTGCTCGACATGACCATCAATTATGCCGTAGAGTTTTTTGAAAACGTTCCCCAAATACTCAACAAAATAAAAGTCTTACAGGAAGTAGGGCTGGGATATCTGAAATTGGGACAACCGTCGAACTCTCTTTCCGGAGGGGAAAGTCAGCGGGTGAAACTGGCTACCGAACTTTCTAAACGCGATACCGGCAAGACGATATATATTCTCGATGAGCCGACCACCGGACTTCATTTCGAAGACATACGCGTATTGCTTACGGTGTTGAATAAGTTGGTTGACAAAGGAAATACGGTGATCGTAATCGAACATAATCTGGATGTAATCAAAACAGCCGACTATCTCATCGACATGGGCCCAGAAGGAGGTAAAAACGGAGGACAACTGTTGGTTTGCGGAACTCCCGAGAAAGTCGCAGCTTCCGGCATAGGATATACCGCCCATTATCTGGGTGAAGAATTAAAACGGACCTAAAAACAGATGTGCTCATTAACGTGACTCGACATACGTTACCGTATACAAACATTCGTTTCGCATTCCAATTACAATATCAAAACAACTTTAAAACACGGATAAGAAGAGGATAGAAAAAGCAGGTGTAAATTTTTTTGTTTATTTACACCTTTTTTCGCCGATTAATTCTAATTTTACCAAAGAATGGACGAAAAGGAATTTGCATCTGTAGTCAAAACGGACGAAAGGAAACTGATAGAACAACTAAAATCAGATTCGATCACCGCCTATAAACAATTGTACGAGTTATGGGTGTCCAGATTATATTATTTCGTCTTTCAATATGTTAAATCAGAACCGGTTACGGATGATATTGTACAAGAGACATTCTTGCGTATTTGGAATAACCGCAGCAAATTGAATCCGGAAAGTTCATTCAAGGCATATCTCTTCACGGTCTCTTATCGTCTTCTTTTAAAGGAATTACGCAGACATTTAAACAATCCGTTAATGGGAAAATACTTGGAGTATCAAGAAAATCTGGTTGTATCCGGAGAATATATCGAAGAAAGTATTGATATTGAACAGTTTCAGAAGGTTTTAATGTCTGTTAAACGGAAACTGTCTCCTCGTCAACGGGAAATTTTCGAACTGAATAAAGAAAGAGAAATACCGGTGGCAGATATTGCAGCCAAATTTTCCATTAGCGAGCAAGTGGTGCGTAACCAACTTTCCGCCTCACTCAAAATCATTCGTTCAGAACTGAAAAACCATACTTTTCTCCTGAGTATATTTCTGCTTTCCTTTTAAAAAAGATTTTTTATGTTTTATAACATATAATTTGGAATGTTATAAATTCATTGTTTGTGGGTATTACCTATAAAACACAGCGGAATAGGAATGCGCACGGACTATATAACTCATTTGTTACGAAGATACCACATCGGACTTATTTCGAAAAAAGAATTTGCCAAGTTGAAAGAAGAAGTCCATCAGTTGGATGACGAAGAGCTGAAAATCTCTTTGCAGCAACATTGGGACTTGTATGAAAAAAATCGGTCTTTATCGAAGGCAAAGAAAAAGATGTTGTACCGTAATCTGCTACGTAAGATACGTGTTCCGATACTTGTCCGCATGCGTACCTTTTGGCCACAAATAGCAGCAAGTGTGTTACTCTTGTTCAGCGTAGGTCTCTCAGTCTTGTTTTATACCCAACGACAAGAACTGAATCAACTCACATCACACAATGTCGTGATTCGGTCGGGAGAATCTCCATCTTCTGTAATTTTACCCGACGGTACAACCGTGCAACTGAACACCCATTCATCGCTCACTTACCGGCAAGATTTCGGACGTCAGGAACGTCGTGTCCAACTTTCGGGCGAAGGTTATTTCGATGTAAAACGGAATGAGACCAAACAATTTGTGGTGCAAACCGATTTCATCGACATTGCAGTACTGGGTACTTCGTTCAATGTATATGCCTACAAAGAGAAGAATTTTCTGGAAATGGCTTTGGTGGAAGGAAGTGTACGTGTAAACACACTTCATCCTCCCTACAAAACTTTGTATGCCAGTCCGAACGAAAAAATTATTTATAACAAACATACCGGTGAACTGACGCTGGAGGCCAGTTCAAACCGTGCCGAAACAGTCTGGATGGAAGAAGTATTGAAGTTTCGGCATACACCCATGTACGAAGTACTCCGTTCATTGGAACGCAAGTACGATGTCGTGATCCATATTCCTGACACTTCCTTCCTGAATGATACCTATACAGGTACATTCAAGCAAATAACTTTGGGAAACGTGTTAGATGTATTGAAACAGCATTATGGATTCACCTATATTTACAAGGACAAAACGATTCATATCGAAATGAAATAAAACAAATTTAATCTGTTTAAAACACGATTGCCTATGAAAACATGATACATTGCAAACAAAAAAACTCCGGACAATCGGTAAATTGCCCGGAGGAGAGGATTCGTCCACAAAACTATGTTGCAGCATAGTTTAATTCATATGAACTTATAATCCAACTATTATGAAAAAGAAAAAGAATCAGTCTGTTCTGACAGACAAAGGTAACGGAAAAAACGGAATATCTCGTTGCCTTGTATTATCTTTATGTATGTTAACTTTTTTGAGTGCATTTGCCCAAACCGGTAAAGTAAATCTGAAGTTGGAAAATGCACCGGTCAAAGAATTGTTCAATGCGATTGAACAACAAACTACTTACCGATTCTCTTACCGTGATGCAGACCTCGAAAATAAACAAACGGTTTCGCTTTCTTTGCAAAATGAGGACTTGAAAGACGTGCTTACCCGTGAACTTACCCAGCGAGGACTGTCATACAGGGTTTCGGATAACCTAATTATCATTCTGCCTGCGTCGCAACAGCCTCCTCCTTCCTCTGATAAGAAAACCAAAATAAGGGGAATTGTGAAAGATACAGACGGCGAACCGATTATCGGTGCAAATGTTGTTGTGGAAGGTCAAACGATAGGTACGGTTACTGATATGGATGGACTCTTCACTCTTGAAGTACCCGAAGGTGCGGTGTTGCAAGTCTCTTACATCGGCTATGTGGCACAAAACATACCTGTAGGGAATGAAACCGAATTCAATATCATGCTGATAGAAAACAGTCGGCTATTGGACGAAGTAGTGGTGGTAGGATATGGCGTGCAAAAGAAATCAGATGTTACGGGAGCCATGATTCGTGTAAGTTCTGAAGATTTGAATTCCCGTCCGGTAGCCAATGCATTCGAAGCCATGCAGGGGAAAGCGGCAGGTGTAGACATTGTCAGTAATGAACGCCCGGGTGAAATCGGTACCATTTATGTGCGTGGTGTACGTTCATTGAGTGCCAGTAACACCCCACTTTATGTAATAGACGGAATACCTGTGACATCGACCAGCGGCATCGAAACCCTGAATCCGCAGGATATTGAGTCAATAGATATTCTAAAAGACGCCTCAGCTACGGCAATCTATGGTTCACGAGGTGCAAACGGTGTAATTCTGGTCACGACCAAGCAAGGCAGTGAGGGCAAATTGTCTTTCAATTATGCCGCAAGTCTAACCGTAGAAAAATTGCAGGATTATTCGGAAATGATGAACTCGGCCGAATATATAGAATGGCGTCGTTGGGCATATTATTATTTGAATCCGGAAGTTTATCCGCGTGGCGATGAACCTACGATAGAGAATGACTATGAAATCTTTTTGGGAGCTTCCGACCCGTATGCATGGCGTAACATTGAAAAGGGTTGGGCAAATGGAACATGGGACGGCTCACTCGTACCCACTACTGACTGGGGGAGCATGGTCACACAAACCGGTATCACACACGAACATACTTTGAGTGCCAGCGGAGGTACAGATAAAGTAAAGGGATATGCATCTATCGGATACCTGAATAACGAAGGTACTGTTAAAGGACAGTCTTATACACGTTATACCACCAAATTCAGCTTGGATATAAATCCGGTTGACTGGTTCAACCTAGGAATCAACATCAACGGTACATTCAGTGAACAGCAATATGGTTCTTCCGCTACGGTTGTAGGATCTCTGTTAAGTGGCACACCTGACAACTTATACGCCGCCTCTACCAGCTTGTTCCCGTATGCCGTTCCTTATGACGACGATGGTAATCGTATCACCTATCCCGGAGGAGATGATATGGTAAAGAATGTCGCTGAGGAATGGAAGTTGAGTGAAAATGAACGTCGCATGTTCCGTGCTATTGGAAGTTTTTATGCACAATTGGATTTCGGAAAAATGTTTTCCTCATTAGAAGGATTGAGATATCGTTTTAATTTCGGTCCGGATTTCCGCTACTACCGGAACGGAACGTTCCGTGATGCCGAATCGGTAAGCAGCCAAGGAACCAACCGTGCTTCACTAACAAACCAATCTGATTTTTCCTGGACATTGGATAACCTGATTTACTATGACAGAGAAATCGGAAAACACTCTTTTGGTATCACACTGTTGCAAAGTGCCACCAAATATCACTATGAAGAATCATCTATGGCGGCTGAAAACATTCCTTTGGCAAGTGCCAAATGGAACGCACTGACAGAGGATAATATCTCACAACTGGACGGATGGAGCAGTGGTTTGACGGAGTATCAGCTGCTTTCATATATGTTTCGTGTGAATTATAGCTACAATGACAAATATTTGTTTACCGCATCCGGACGTTGGGACGGGGCATCGCAGCTTGCAGACGGAAACAAATGGGCATTTTTCCCCAGTGCGGCGTTAGGTTGGCGTCTGGATCAAGAACATTTCCTTAAAGATGTCGATTGGATTAGTCAACTGAAATTACGTTTAGGTGTCGGTATGACAGGTAATTCGGCCATCGACCCTTATCAAACAAAAGGAGCAATAGTTTCCTTATACTACCCCTTTGGCTCTTCGTTGGTGCACGGATATGCAGCATCTGAACCGTTAACCGGAACAGAAGATGTCACCATGGCAAATTCAGACCTGACTTGGGAAAAAACACTCCAGTATAACTTAGGTGTGGATTTTTCGTTTTTGAATGGACGTATTTCCGGAGTCGTAGATTTCTACAGATCGTATACGACCGATTTGCTGATGGCCATGAGTATCCCGTCGATAACCGGTTATACTTCCACCTATGCCAATGTAGGGAAGACCTCTAATGTGGGTGTGGACATAACACTGAATACCGTAAATATAAAGACACGTGACTTTGAATGGCACACAACCATCAATGCGGCATGGCAGAAAGATAGGATAGATGAATTGTCCAATGGTAAGGAAGATGATATCAGTAACAACTGGTTCATTGGGGCATCGTTAGGTGTTATTTATGACTACGAATCAGCCGGTTTGTGGACAGAAGATGATATTGAGGAAATGGAAAAGTTCAATGCAAATGGACACTCCTTTACAGTCGGAATGGCACGTCCGGTCGACCAGAATGGCGATTACAAAATCGATGCGAATAATGACCGTGTCATTATCGGAAATACTCGTCCACGTTGGACATTAGGTATGACCAATACATTTATTTATAAGAATTTCGATTTGTCCATCCTGCTATACGGACGGTTCGGATATACTGTCGATACAGGCGGTGAAGCACAGTTAGGACGTTACAATCAGCGCAAGATCAATTATTATAATGAGAATAACAAGGATGCCGAATATCAAAAACCTATTTATGACATCGGAGGAGGAGATCCATATTATAGCATCTTAGGTTATAAAAAGGGTGCTTTCCTAAAAGTCCGCAATATCTCATTGGGGTATACTTTCCCTAAAAAGTGGATTATCAAAAGCGGATTGAACAACTTGAGACTTTATGTTCAGGCAAAAAATCCGGGAAGAATATTCTCCACCATAGATTTTTTAGAGTTGGATGCTTCCCAATCATATACTTCCACATGGAATCGTGGATTCACGATAGGTTTGAACGTCGGATATTAATTATTTAATAATTATCACTATGAAATCAATATATAAAATCGCTATAGGATTACTGGTATTGACAAAAGGTTATACCATCACTTCGTGCAGTGATTTCTTGGACGAGGAACTGACGACCCAACAAAATACCGATTATTTCAATACCTCCGAAGGTATTGACGCTCTGGAAGTCAGCTTGTATTATAATTTACGCTTTCATTATGCAAGAGAATACTCTTATGCCACAACCAATTATGGGACAGACGAATTTAGAGTTGGAGGTGACGGAACAAATGCTTCATGGAATAGTTACGACGGGAACCTCTCATCACAAGTGACCAATAACGGTACCAACATGTATGATGTTTGGGACGCAATGTATATCGGGATAAACAACGCCAATCTGTTATTGAGCAAAATCACCGATGATAGTTATGAAAGCATCAATAAAGAGACTTATTTTGGTGAGGCTTCTTTCCTTCGCGGATTCAATTATCTGAAGCTTGTTTCACAGTATGGAGGTGTTCCCTTGAAACTGACTCCAAGCACAACACCGGAACGTGAATTTACTCGTGCCACGGCAGCAGAGACCTTACAACAAGTCATTGACGACTTGACCAATGCGTATAATTATTTACCCACTACGGCATCCATGACCGGAAAAATGACAAAAGATGCCGCCGCTCATTTTCTGGCGAAAGCCTATCTGTTGCGTGCCAGTGAAATCAATGATGACTGGAACAGCGCAACGAAGGATGCCGACCTGGAAGAAGCTTTACGACTGGCTCAGGAAGTGATTGCAAATCACTCTCTGGCTCCTAATTTCTCTGATTTATGGAATTATACGGAAGTAAACGGAGCTAACGAGACATTGGATGAAATATTGTTGTCTGCCCAATTCTCATCTGAAGTTTCGACTCAAGGATATAGCGGGAACCAAACTCACTTGTATTATGTTTCTGTTTACAGAGATTTGCCGCACATGCAACGTGATATTGCAGGCGAACGGGAATATCAACGCCTACGAACAACTTATTATATGTACAACATTTACGATATGGTGAACGACTCCCGTTTTTGGAAGAGCTTTAAAACAAAATATGCAGTAAACAATCCGACGTCCGGCTCCATTTATGAACAAGGTGACTTGGGCATCATGTATGTCATCAACCGGCCGGGTGATACACGTTTCTCAAGTGTACAGATAAGTGAAGGTGTAGTATACGAGAAAACAGGTAAGACCATTCCTACCGTTTTCGTCGCTTATCCGGCAGACCGCAATGGAGAAGACGATGAAGCTCTCTATGATTTTACAAGTCGTTTCGCGACAATGAGTAAGCATATCGACGGTTCTCGTGAGACGGTCACCAGTCGTGTGGGTTTCCGCGACGGTATCTTGGCCAGATTGGGTGAGACCTATCTGATAGCAGCCGAGGCCTTGATACGACAAGGAAAATATACGGACGCCTTAACCTATATCAACCAACTGCGGGCACGTGCGGCATATAAAGACGGCGAAGATCGTGCGGCTTATTGCGACGGAGGAGCAGCCTACAATGAGAACTCGCTAGGCTATTCCAGCATGGGAGAATCAAACTCCTACTTTGCCGAAAACTCCTATTACGAATCGAACAACATAGCAGAAACAACCGAAGCTACCAGTCTGGAGATAACAGATATCTACAATTTGCCGGCAGAAGATGAAGCTGTAATTGCCAAGTTGGGATATACTTCTGATTATGACCGGATGATGTGCCTGCTCCTGAACGAACGTTCGCGCGAACTTTGTGGAGAATTTTTGCGTTGGCAAGACTTGTCCCGAACAAAGACACTGGTAGAACGGGCAAGGGCGTTCAATGCGGATGCTGCGCCAAACATTCAGGACTATCACATCTTGCGTGCCATCCCGCAGACATATTTGGATGCCATCCAGATAGACGGACATGCCTTGACTGCCGAACAAAAAGCGGAACAACAGAATCCGGGTTATTGACAAATCTTGTCGTAAAATCCTACGGTCATGAGGTCGCACCACATCTGGTGCGACCTCATATTTTTACGGATTACCCGTCCGCATATCTCGGAAAGAACCTCATCTGTGACCGGATTGATTCGCGGCGGTGGTTCATCCGTCGGGATGAAAAGGCAAATTCCCGTCTGTTCTGACATCAGGCAGGAACCCTTCCTGAGACACTTCCAAGAGGGATATACAAAAGGCCGTA
>CAZEPM010000009.1:0-11266 GCA_964514145.1 uncultured Bacteroides sp. | reverse complement strand
CGTACCTTTTCCCACAAAAGGTCGTACCTTTTCCCACAAAAGGTCGTACCTTTTCCCGGGCGGCCTCCGGAGGGAGTTGCGGTGAGGTGGGAGAAGGAGTTGGGAACGTTGTGTTTTCGGTTGGACTTTGTGTTTACCGCATGTTCCGAATTTGTCTTTGGAAACCGGACTTCCGATGGTTCTTTCTTTAGTTGTAGTCCTGTGGTGTGATATGAATCTCGCCAAGTGTGGCCTGACTGTTTGGGGAATGATAGATGTATCTGAAGCTGATGTTTTGCTTCAGGTAGTATTGCATGCCTGCAATGTTCGTCAGGTTTCTCAGGGTGTTTTCAAAGAGTTCTTTGCTTTGGATGTGTTGTGACAGAAGGCTGTCCGAGGCTCCGCTTACCGTGTAATGGTAAGTGAAAGTCATGCTTGGGGCATCAAATCTTAGGCTGTCGAGAATGGTTTGCCCGTCGATGCGGATGGGGCATGTCTTGTTGTTTTCTTCTGCTTCCCGTTGACATCGCTCCGCAGGGCTTTCCCGGCAGGAGACAGCGAAAAGAAAGGGCAGACACAAGGCGATGGCATGGATTGTCTTTCTCATCATAACATGGTATTTTTGACTAAGGTAGTTTAAGTTTTTCAATAAACCGTTATCTGCTCGTCAATAAATACATATATTTGTTTCGTGTTTTTATGGATGAGTGCGATGAATATATTGAAAGACTTGAAAAGGAAGGATCATAAGCGTTATTTGGAGGCTATTGATTTCTTTAAGTATATCGGTCCGGGGCTGTTGGTTACCGTTGGCTTTATAGACCCTGGGAATTGGGCATCAAATTTTGCTGCCGGTTCGGCATTCGGATATACGTTGTTGTGGGTTGTTACGCTGTCGACTGTGATGTTGATTGTCCTTCAGCATAATGTTGCCCATTTGGGTATTGTGACCGGCCTGTGTCTTTCTGAAGCTGCAACTCGCTACACGCCTAAATGGGTGTCGCGTCCCATACTGACGAGCGCGATGTTTGCTTCCGTTTCTACTTCGCTTGCCGAGATCTTGGGCGGCGCCATTGCTTTACAGATGTTGTTTGATATCCCAATCATGATAGGGGCAATACTGACGGTTGCGTTTGTTGTTGTGATGCTGTTCAGTCATTCGTATAAAAAAGTGGAGCGGTGGATTATAGCCTTTGTTTCATTGATTGGCTTTTCTTTTTTGTTTGAGTTGTTTTTGGTTGATGTCGATTGGCCTGAGGCAGTCAGATCTTGGGTGACTCCGTCTGTCCCTGAAGGCAGTATGATTGTGATTCTGAGTGTGCTTGGCGCCGTTGTGATGCCGCACAATTTGTTCTTGCATTCGGAAGTGGTTCAGAGTCGTGAATTGCATAAGGAAGGAAAAAGCACCATCAAGAGGCTGTTGAAGTTTGAGTTTTATGATACGTTGCTGGCCATGATGATTGGTTGGGCAATCAACAGTGCCATGATTATCCTGGCAGCCAGTACGTTTTTCCGGCAAGATATTCAGGTTGAAGAGCTCCAGCAGGCTAAATCGTTGTTGGATCCTGTTGTGGGAAATCTGGCAGGCTTTGTGTTTGCTTTTGCCTTGCTGATGGCCGGAATTTCATCGACCATTACGAGTGGTATGGCTGCGGGATCTATATTTTCCGGCATTTTCAGTGAGTCGTATAATAGTCGTGATATTCACTCTCGTGTTGGTATACTGGCCTCTTTATTACTGGCTTTGCTTATCATATTTTTTATAGGTGATCCTTTTCGCGGATTGATTGTTTCACAAATGGTGCTAAGTATTCAATTACCGTTTACGGTTTTTCTTCAGGTGTCTCTTACTTCTTCCCGTCGTGTAATGGGTGAATATGTGAACAGTCGCGGGACTACATTCTTGCTCTACTCGATAGCTACGGTTGTTACTGTGCTGAACATCATGTTGTTATTAGATTATTGAACGCAATATGGAAATGGTTTTTGATAAAGCAAAACGCATGCAGCGTGCTTTATGTCGGGTTGAAAATGTCTCGATAACAGCTGTTCCGGATAAAAGTTACAGTAACTTGTTATAAGAAACGTCCGTATATGAGAATGATAGAAAGAGCAGCACAGATATGGGCGGAATATTATGAAAACCTAAAAAAATAGTAACTTTTGTTGTGTACTTTTGCATTTAATCTGTGTATGGCTTGGTTGTTTAAAGTAAAAATATGTATTTTTGTCGCGTAATAAAAAGAAAGTATTTGTTCTTTCTAATGTTTAACTAAAAAGAATAGTATGTTGAAAGAAAGAGCCGGAGAAGTTGCCGGTATGATTTGGAATGCTTTAGACGGAACCGAAGGTTTAACTCAAAAACAAATCAAAAAAGCGGCTCCATCTAAGATTTTGGACAAGGACTTTTATTTAGGTCTTGGCTGGTTGCTGCGCGAAGACAAGATTGTTGTTTCAGAGGTAGACGGCGAATTGTTTGTTGTGTTGAAGTAACGAGAGAAAGATCTGAAAAATGTGAAAGTAAAGTCTGATTGTATTTTAATAATCAGACTTGCTTTTTTTGTATAGATACATTTCCTAGATATACCTATGCGAGATGGTTATTTTGTCTATAAATGATAAGTAATCAGTGTGATACGTATTGGTTTTATTCGTGATGATAAGGCCCATTGTTAAGGATATTCATGGCGCGGTATAGTTGTTCGACAAAAATGAGGCGTATCATTTGGTGCGAAAAGGTCATTTTCGAGAGTGAGATTTTTTCATGGACAGCCGAATATACCCGTTCTGAGAATCCGTAAGGACCACCCACAATAAATATCAAACGCTTGTTGGTCACATTTAGTTTGTTTCCTATCCATGTGGCAAATTCTATGGAACGAAACTCTTTCCCATTTTCGTCGAGCAGTATGGCAATATCGTTTGGTTGCAATGCTTTTAAGATAAACTCACCTTCTTTCTCCTTTTGCTGCTCTTTTGATAAATTCTTTGTGTTTTTCAGTTCAGGGATGACTTCGATATTGAAAGGAAGATAATGCTTTATTCTTTTTGCGTAATCATCGATGGCATCGATGTAAATCTTTTCCATTGTGCGTCCAACGACTAACAGAGTTATTTTCATTTTATGCTTTATTCATAGGTGAATATGTATGGCAAAGATAATAAAAAACAGGGCTTGCAACTATATCGCCATATAGCTACAAGCCCCTTCCTTCTTAAAAATAGAGAGAGTATTAGTATTGGTGCTTTTACATGGTTCTAACATTAAGGTAACTCTGAAGTTCTTGTTTATAACTGTCAGAGATGGGTATATATTCTTTACCGAATACTATTCTTCCTCTATCGATAATTTTCACCTTATTTTTTTGCACAATATATGAACGGTGTACACGGACGAAACGTGAGCTGGGTAAATGTTCTTCAACAGATTTCATGCTCATCAATGATATAATCGGTTTTGTCTCGTTTTCGAGGTAAAACTTCACATAATCTTTCAGCCCTTCCACATATAATATTTGGTCTAGTTCTATTCGCACAAGTTTGTATTCACTTTTTACATAAATGCAATCGTCCGCGTCGTTTGTTTGTTCCGCATTTCCTACACTTTCTTTTAGTTCGAACCAGTTGACAGCTTTTCCTACTGCTTCGAGAAACTCTTTATAACTGATGGGTTTCAGCAGATAATCAAGTGCATTGACACGGTAGCCATCTAAAGCATACTGACTGAATGCGGTTGTAAAGACGATCCGAGTATCAGCTGCCACGATACGCGAGAATTCAAGTCCGTTGAGTTCAGGCATCTGTATATCAAGAAATAGTAAGTCTACCGGTTCGGCTTGCAGACCATCTATTGCTGTTACAGCGCTTGTGTATTTTCCGCGTAATTCCAAAAAAGGAGTCTTTTTGACATAGCTTTCTAATAAATCTAAAGCTAAAGGCTCGTCATCTATAATTGCACAAGTCAGTATCATAATTCCTTTTTATTGTTTTGTCGGGTTTGAATAGTGAGATTGGAAATGTATGTAGAACCATCTGCACAGATTCCTTTCTCCCATGTATATCGGTTTGGATAAATTAATTCCAAACGTTTCTTTACCTGTTCTAGCCCTATGCCACTTCCACTTTTGTCGGAATGTGTTTTGGGGTGATTGCTATTAGTTATCTCACAATGTACGCATCCGTTATCTTCATAGATGGTAATGCTGATAAAACTGGGGGCAGTAGGACTAATCCCATGTTTAAAAGCGTTTTCAATAAGTGAGATAAATAATAATGGCGCTATCGGTGTTTGACTCTCTTTGTTTATCTGAATATTAATATCAACTCGTACATCCTTACGCAGACGAATGCGCATCAGTTCGATGTAATTTTGTATGAAGTTGATTTCTCTATACAGAGGAACAAAAGTTCCTTGATTCTCATATAAAACATAGCGTAAAAGTTTACTTAAATCTTGTACGGCTTGCTGTGCCTTTTCTGAGTCAAAGGTGATCAAAGCATAGATATTATTCAACGTATTAAGTAGAAAATGGGGATTCAACTGGTTACGTAGGTTGTTGAGTTCCGCAGCTATGTGGTTTCTCTCAGCTTCCTGTCGGGCAGTTTCCGCCTTTTGCCATTGACTGCTCATCCGGATGGTTGCCGCTAATCCGGCAGTCATGGCCAGCATTACCAAATCACGCGCGATGAATATCCAACGAGGCGGGTGAGGGTAGTTGTCCGGTTTGATAATATTGCCACGTGCACTTTCTGCCGCTTCTTGTAAATACGGGGTTATGCCGTGTTGTATAGAGCTGATAATGACAATGAGTATTATGTTGTATATAATGTACTGCGAACGTCGTTTACGCATATAATGATACGGAACTAGTAAGCCGTAATTTATATAAAACACAATAAAAAATGCAACAGGCATTACGATATGCCATAAATAGGATTCCCATCTTATGCCGCTCGTACGATCTTCCAGTAACAATGGGAAGGCAAATATCATGACCCACACCAGCACATGAATATAGATAGCCAGTGAACGTGATGAGTATTCATTGAGATTCTTACGCGACATAAGTTGGGAATCTATTTTGGTTATTAATTATTCATATCGGATGGCATCAATAGGATCGAGCGATGCGGCTTTCTTTGCCGGATACCAGCCAAAGAATATGCCTGTGACCGTACATACTGCGAAACTGAGCAATACGCTCCATGGTTGAATGTATACCGGCCAATGGGCTATTACATTTACCAACCAGCATGCACCACATCCAAAGATAACACCTATTAATCCACCGGTGATACTGATTAATACGGCTTCGATGAGGAATTGGCTCAAAATATCAAGACCTCGTGCACCTACGGACATACGCAAACCTATTTCACGTGTACGCTCGGTAACAGACACATACATGATATTCATAATCCCAATACCACCGACAATCAATGAGATTCCGGCAATACAAGCAAGCAGAGTCGTCATCAAGTCTGTTGTTGTGTTCAACATCTGACTTAATTCTTGTTGGCTGCGAATGGTGAAATCATCTTCATCCGTATCTTTCAATTTGTGTTCACGGCGTAAAACTCGACTGATTTCATCGGTTGCATAGTCTGTCATCTCTTCGCTCAAGGCCGATGCAAAGATTCCTTGAAGATAGGTTTGTGCCAGTAAGCGTTTCATTACAGTTGTATAGGGTGCTAAGACAATATCGTCTTGGTCTGTACCCATTGAGTTATATCCTTTTGATTTCAGTACACCTATCACTCGCATGGGAACCTGGCTTATACGAATCACTTGTCCTATAGGATCACTACCGTCTGTAAACAAGTTATCTACAATGGTTTTACCAATAACACATACTTTTGCGGCAGTATTGATGTCTACTTCGGTAAACATTTCGCCGTCTTCAATTGTAAGCTGTCTGATGGTTAGATAATCAATTCCTACTCCGCTAACAGAGGAAGGGTAGTTGTCTGAACCATGAATCAGTTGTCCAGAGGCTGAAACATTAGGACTTATAGCGCTTAGGAATGTGCATTCATCACGCAATGTTTCATAATTTTCAAGTTTCAACGTCTGCATTTCAGATGGGTCACGTCTCACGCCACCTCGTCGTTCCCCACCCGGGTGTATCATGATTATGTTAGAACCCATCTCTGAGATTTGTGCCTGGATGCTTCGTTTCGATCCCTGTCCGATGGCTAGCATGGTAATCACTGATGCTACACCAATGATGATGCCTAGCATGGTGAGAAACGCACGAAGTTTATTGTTGGACAATGCACGCAGAGCTATCTTGAATAGATTGTTAATGTTCATATATTATCTGATCTTTGTTTGGTAATAAGTTACTCCCCAGACTCAATTATCTTCATCTGTACGCGGTAAAGCGGCTAATCCGTCTGCAGCAGATAAAATGTTCGAATTTATGCGATCTTCTATAACATATCCATCCCGCAGGCGGATATTGCGACTGCTATATTGAGAAATTTCCGGGTTGTGAG
The DNA here is from genome assembly GCA_964514145.1 of uncultured Bacteroides sp. Classification (GTDB taxonomy): domain Bacteria; phylum Bacteroidota; class Bacteroidia; order Bacteroidales; family Bacteroidaceae; genus Phocaeicola_A. Next base: position 4,789 of record CAZEPM010000009.1, on the reverse strand, counting down.
TCACAAATATAATTGTACGTCCTTCAGTATGTAGTTGCTGGAAAAGAACGAGGATCTCATACGATGTCCGTGTGTCAAGATTACCTGTGGCTTCGTCTGCTAAAATCACTGCAGGATTGTTGACTAATGCCCGTGCAATAGCAACACGCTGCATCTGTCCACCTGACATCTGATTGGATTTATGCTCAAGACGGTCACCCAATCCTACAGCGCATAGTGCTGCAATGGCATGTTGACGACGTTCTGACGAACTATATGTAGAGTTGTACATTAAGGGTAATTCCACATTCTCGACAGCTGTTGTTTTGGGCAGCAAATTGTAGTTCTGGAAAACAAAGCCTATCTTGCGGTTGCGTAGAATAGCACGTTGCGGTTTACTCATCGTACGTACAGGAATACCGTCTAGCAAATATTCTCCGGATGTAGGAGTGTCGAGGCATCCCAAGGTGTTAAGCAAGGTCGATTTGCCGGAACCGGACGTTCCCATAATTGTGACAAACTCACCTTCTTGGATACTAAACGAAACTCCTCTTAAAGCATGTACAGTTTCATTACCGACATGGAAGTCTCGTTTTATGTTGTGTAATTCAATAACTGTTTTTGTCATAGCTACGTGATTATTTCTTTTCAGAATCGCTATTTGTTATTTATTACCGCCGTGGACCGGGCATAAATGGGCTTCGTTCACTTTGTGAGTTGTTTTCAGGCTCTGTAATTGGCGAAGATGACATGACTGCTTCACTTACAATGAGTGTTCCTTCTGCTATACCGCCTAATATTTCTGTATTAATACCATTAGATATACCTACTTCTACCGGATGAGCTTCAAAAACATTGTTTTCGTATGTCCATACTTTGTATTCGCTCTCGCAATCTTTTACGACATCTTCAGAACCGAGCAATGGCTTTTCCGGTACGAAACGAAGTGCACGTGTTGGAACGCAAAGTACGTCTTGCTTGTCGATTGTAAAGATTGTTACGTTAGCAGTAAGACGTGGTTTTAGTTTTAAGTCTGGATTGTCTGCCGTAATCACCACTTCATATGTTACCACAGTTTCACTTGTCGTAGAAGAGGAGCTTGACGATGAACTTAAAGTCGAGCCTAAACGAACTTGTATCACTTCTCCTTCAAACGTATCTTCCGGATAAGCATCAACCGTGAAATTAACACGTTGTCCTTCTTTCACGCCGCCTATATCAGCTTCGTCAACATCGGCCACAACTTGCATCTTGGTCAAATCTGCTGCAATGGTGAAGAGAGTCGGTGTTTCATATCCAGCAGCTACCGTTTGGCCTTCTTCTACATCACGGCTAGTTACAACACCGTCAATAGGTGAGGTGATGGTTGCGTATGAAAGGTCGCGTTCTGCTCTCTCGTATGATGCCTTTGTGTTTTCTAACGAACTCTTTGCACGTCGATAGTTGTAGAGATCTTCTTCATACTCTGTGTCGCTGATAAGTCCCTTTTCGTGCAGTTGTTTTTTACGCTCATAATTCTTCTCCTGATATTCATACTCGGCTAGGGCACTCTCATAATTCGCTAAAGCCGCATCGCGGTCGTTAATCAAAGTTGCTTTATCCATTTCTGCTATCAGTTGGCCTTTTTTGACAACGGAATTATAATCAATATAAATCTTATCGATAATACCCGATACCTGTGTACCAACTTCGACTTCAGTTACAGGTTCAATCGTACCCGTAGCAGTAATAGAACTACTGATTTCACCTTTTTGCACTGGTGCAGTAAGGAACTGTATGGTTGCTTTATCCCCACTTCCACCAAAAAGCCAATAAGCACCGCCAGCTACTACTACAGCTACTATGCCGGCTATTACTTTCTGTTTCTTTGTCATATTTTAATTTGTTTAGATGTTTTGGAGTTGATTTTTCTTTCTACTTTATTATAATGCAATCTCATTACCAGCATAAAACATAAGTAATGTACGGTTAAGAACGGCCATATATTTAGCTTGTATGCGCGATTGCTGAGCGCTGAGCAGATTATTCTTTTCTGTGAGTAATTCCACTGTGTTGACCATGCCCAGGTTGAATTGCTCATTCACTAGTGTATAACTGGTCTGACTGCTTTTAAACTGTCCGTCTGCGGCAACAAATTGTTGTTGGGCACTGAATGCATCGAGCCACATCGTTTCAATTGTTCGATACAATTCCTTTTGTTCATTGGTCAAAGTCAGCAGACTACTTTCACGTTGGATCTTAGCTTTTTCCACTGCGCTTTTTGTTTCACGATTTTGGAAGATAGGCACACTCAAAGTCAGGCCGATACTGTTGTTCCAACCATTTTTAATTTGTTCACTGAATGAATAGTCACTTCCGCTTGTGTGGTTCGTTCCGATACCGGCACTAAGACTAAGCGTCGGCATATATCCTGCACGGGCAATCTTAATGGCAAGATCAGCCGATTGTATACCTACTTTTCCACTCTGTATCTCCGGACGTAAGCCGAGAGCCGTGTTGTAAACATCAAGTTTGCTAGGAAGTGGAGAGAGAATGTTTGTCTCATCCATAGTTGGGATAGCCAATACCATTTCCTCTTCTCCATCGAGCTCTAACAATTGTTTAAGTTGTAGCTTATAATCAGCCAAGCTCGTTTGTGACGTAACCAATTGGTAATTGTCGCTACTCACTTGAGATTCCAGTTGGGCGAGGTCGCTCTTTGAGATTTCTCCAACTTCGTATAATTGTTTGCCACGTTCGTATTGTGCTTTGCTTAGCTCTAGCGTACTCTCATTGATTGCAACTGATTCGGTCGCATAAAGAATTTGTACGTACAATTGAGTGATGTTCTCTTTCAACGTGTTTTCTTGTTCAGCAACCGTTAGTTCAGCCGTTTCCTGTGCAAGCTTTTGTTGTTTGAGGGTGTTCATTTGGCGATTGCCGTTCCATACCGTCCACTGTGCATTCAATCCGTAGTTGCCGGTATACGAGGTCTTGCTGTTATTACTGATGATTTCAGTTCCACTAACAATCGCACTCGATTCCTGATACGGTCGGTTAACAATATTATGGCTGGTGCTGAAAGATAAGCTCGGAAACAGATCGGCACGAGCTGTTTTCACATCAACTTTACTTTCTTCAAGCGATAATTTATTCTGTTTCAATTGAATATTCTGTTCCAACGCATATCGGATACAGTCGTTTAGGGTCCACTTTGTGCTATCTTCTTGAGCCTGAAGAGGCGCTAAAATTAAGAGAGCTGTGATAAAACATGCAATTTTTTGTTTCATATCTTCTTATTATATATAATGTTGACGGTGCAAAAATATAAGTACTTTGTATGCATGCAAACAAAAATAGATACACATTTTCTTTTTCTAGACAAATTTGCTAATTTAATCGATAAAATCCTTTTTGTGGGTTCTTATCAAGTAAAAGTCAATCTTTTACCTGATAAACCTATGGAATCAAGTAGAGGTATTTGGTACGGTGACTGTTTTCTGTAGGGAATAGATCTCGCAAAGACTGCATCTGCGCCAACACCGGCATCGAATTTTTTATCGATTCTAAGAGCGAAACTTATTCGGTTATTTCAACGATATTCCATACTTTTGTTCATGAAACAGATAAATATTAAATTATAAACTCAAATATAATATGTTCTCAGGAATTGTTGAAGAATACGCTCAACTTGTAGCGATAGAAAAAGAAAAAGAAAACTTGCATCTGACTCTTTGTTGTTCTTTTGTCGATGAATTGAAGATTGATCAAAGCATCTCCCATAACGGTGTGTGCCTTACGGTTGTTCGCATAAAAAACGGAACTTACACGGTGACGGCCATGCGCGAGACTATAGAGCGGTCGAACATCGGGCTCTTGGCCGTTGGCGATAAGGTTAATGTGGAACGGAGCATGCTGATGAACGGACGTCTCGATGGACACATCGTGCAAGGACACGTAGATTTGACAGCTACTTGCATTGACATACAGGATGCAGAGGGCAGTTGGTATTACACTTTCGAATATCCTTTTGATAAGGACATGGCTAAGCGAGGATATTATACGGTAGACAAAGGCTCTGTAACTGTTAATGGTGTAAGTCTGACCGTGTGTAATCCTACGACCGATACGTTCCAGGTAGCTATCATACCTTATACTTACGAGCATACGAATTTTCATACTTTCCGTATTGGAAGTAAGGTCAATATCGAGTTTGATATTCTAGGTAAATATCTAAGTCGGTTAGTCCAACTCACTCAATAACCCAACCCGTATGCAGATGAAACCATTCATTCAACTGGCTGCTACTAGGCAAAGCGACCGTAAATATGATTCTAACCGTCCGGTAGAGACCGACAAGCTCGAGCGTATACTCGAGGCTGCACGGCTGGCACCCTCTGCTTGCAATGCTCAGCCATGGCATTTTGTTGTCGTAACGGAGCCTGAACTTGCTCGTAAAGTCGGTCAGGCAACGGCAAGTCTCGGTATGAATACATTTGCTAAAGATGCACCCGTACATATTCTTATTGTAGAGGAATCGGCTAATGTGACTTCATTTTTAGGTTCGAAAATCAAGCGGAAACACTTTCCTCAGATAGATATCGGAATTGCTGCTGCACATATTATTCTGGGAGCTGAAGACGAGGGACTTGGCTCATGCATACTTGGTTGGTTTGATGAAGATAAGATAAAACGTTTGGTCGGTATACCTTCACACAAGCGTCTGTTACTCGACATTCTTATTGGGTATCCGCTTAAGCCCGATCGTCCTAAGTCTCGCAAGCCAGCTTCAAAGGTTATATCCTATAATACTTACTAAGCTGTCTGCCAT
>CAZEPM010000008.1:0-33572 GCA_964514145.1 uncultured Bacteroides sp. | reverse complement strand
ACCGTCGTCGAGCGTCAGACCGATGTGCGAACGGGTCAGCAACGTATCTTTCTCGTGCAGGACGATGTAAGACAACTGCGTTCCCAGAAAGATTTTCACCTTCAGTTTCCCGTTTGGCGATTGCAGGCTGTATGTTTTTTCCACCGCACCGGCAGAGCATCCGAAGCCCAGCCACAACAGAAACAGGATGACAACACGAGTTAAACATACACAACACTTCATATGATTCATTAAATAATTTCCCACTTACAAAGTAACAGAAAGAAACGGCTATTTACGTTATAAATTCACATAATAAAACAAAAAAGAAAACTCATACTCAACCGGTTGCCTACCAGCCTTAGCCACCGTCATGCCCGGCCTTGCCCAACGTGGTGACCAAGACTGCATGCGATGGAGACCAAAGCCGTCCGACAACCGTTTTTTCGGAGTCTGCCTTGTTAATCAGTCAGAAAAGACCGGAAATCGTCAACGGGTTCGCCCAAAAGCATTACTTTTGCATAAACTTTCAAAAACCGTATCGGCATGGTATTAAATTACATCTGGGTGTCATTCTTCCTTATCGCCTTTATCATTGCCCTGACAAAGCTGATATTTTGGGGTGACACGAGCGTCTTTCCCGCCATCATGGACTCAACGTTTGCTTCGGCCAAGACTGCTTTCGAAATTTCGCTGGGACTGACGGGCGTGTTGTCGTTGTGGCTCGGACTCATGCGCATCGGCGAACAAGGCGGTGTGGTCCATGCGTTAGCCCGCCGGCTAAGCCCGCTCTTTGTGCGTTTGTTTCCCGACATCCCCAAAGGCCACCCGGTGACCGGTACCATCTTTATGAACATTGCCGCCAACATGCTCGGGCTGGACAATGCCGCCACGCCGGTAGGCCTCAAGGCAATGGAACAGCTCCAGACACTGAATCCGCGCAAAGACACTGCCAGCAATCCCATGATTATGTTTCTGGTGCTCAACACTTCCGGACTGACCATCATTCCCATCAGCATCATGGTTTATCGGGCTCAACTGGGCGCGTCACAACCCACAGACGTGTTTATTCCCATCCTTTTTTCGACATTTTTCTCTACGCTGGCCGGCATTGTCTGTGTGAGCATCTACCAACGCATCAACTTGTTCAACCGCATCCTGCTGCCGGCCATCGGTGGTGTATGTGTCCTTATGGCCGTCATCATCTGGGGATTCAGCACCCTCAGCCAGACACAGATGGACACGGTTTCGACTTCTGCCGCCAACATTCTCTTATTTCTCATCATCATTGGCTTTATCGTAGCAGCCCTACGCCGGCGCATAAACGTGTATGACGCCTTTATCGAAGGGGCAAAAGAAGGGTTTCAGACGGCCGTCCGCATCATTCCCTATCTGGTCGCCATTCTGGTAGGTATCGGCGTGTTTCGGGCTTCAGGCGCGATGGATGCGCTGACAGACGGTATTGCCCGGATTGTTGCAGCCTGTGGCGGCGATACTGACTTCGCGGGCGCTCTGCCCACAGCCCTGATGAAACCTCTCAGCGGAAGCGGCGCACGCGGACTGATGGTCGACGCCATGACAACGTATGGAGCCGATTCGTTTGTAGGCCGGCTGGCCTGTATTTTTCAAGGAGCTACCGACACGACGTTTTACATATTGGCCGTCTATTTCGGCAGCGTAGCCATCCGCTACACGCGACACGCCGTGGTCTGCGGTCTGCTGGCCGACTTTGCCGGGATTGTGGCGGCCATCTTCTTCGGCTATTTCTTTTTCGGCGGCTGACCTCGACAAACGCGTCGGGAAAGGAGCTGCCCCCGATATGAACATCAAACCATAAATCCCAATAACCAAATGCCTTATGATTACTTACCAGACTGACGGCGTGAAGATGCCGGCCATCAAACGAAGAGAAAACAGTGCATGGATTAAGGCCGTAGCGGCCTCCTACGGGAAGAAAACGGGCGAGATTGCCTACATCTTCTGCAACGACGAAAAGATTCTTGAAGTGAACCGCGCGTACCTGCGACACGATTATTACACGGATATCATCACATTCGACTATGGCGAGGGCGACGTCATCAGCGGAGATCTCTTTATCAGTCTGGACACGGTGAGAAGCAATGCCGAACAGATGGGAACCGCGTATGACGACGAACTTCATCGGGTCATCATTCACGGCATCCTGCACCTTTGCGGCATTTGCGACAAGGGGGTGGGCGAGCGCGAAATCATGGAAACAGCCGAGAACCGTGCGCTGGCCATGCGAACCCGCTGACGGTTTTTATCACAACGACAGGGCAGACCGAACCAAGCTGTCGCTATCCGCACCCGACGGCCAACGGCGTGCCAAACAGACAGACGGATTGCTTATTTACGCAGCATGTTGTCAAAATCCGGACTCCGGAGCAGTTTGATGGCCTCATTGACACTGTTGTCCTGCTGGTTGAGTATCTGATAATACTCGTTCATATCCCACAAATCACGCGCTATCAACCCTTTGAGCTGCAGTTTGATAAGTGATTCTGACTTGTGGTATTCCGCCTCATCGCAAGCTACCCCGTTTTCTTGTCCGTAGGCAATCAGTTGATCCATCAGCGTTTGCGGCACAGTAAACTCACGCTCAAAATCGTTGAAGAGTTTATAGGTCGCCTTGAGTTCGTCGCGATGCGTATCGACATACTGTAATGACGCTCTGATGACTGCTCCCTTAGCGATCAGGCTCCGATGGAACTTTGTGTAGCGTGCCGTATCAATCGGCACAAAATAGTCGGGCATAATGCCTCCGCCGCCATACACCGTGCGCTGTAGTTTCAAAGTGGTATATCGTAACGAATCGGGAAAATGAATGCTGTCTTCGTTGATCATCTCTCCGCTGTTGTATCGATTGATCAAATCGAGATTATAGCTATCCATGTTGTCGTAAGGCTTTTGGATGCAACGTCCGGCCGGCGTGTAATAGCGGGCTACGGTGAGACGTATCATTGATTCATCCGGCAAATTGACCGGCCGTTGTACCAATCCTTTGCCAAACGTCCGACGACCGACAACCAAACCCCGATCCCAGTCCTGGACGGCTCCCGCCACAATTTCCGAAGCCGATGCCGTATACTCATCGACCAAAACGACCAAACGCCCGTTGCGGAAATTTCCAGATCCCAACGCACGGAAATCATTGCGCGGAGAACGCCTTCCCTCCGTATAGACAATCATCTCGTCTTTCTCCAAGAACTCGTTGGCTAATCCCACAGCAGCCTGCAAATAGCCTCCGCCATTGCCCTGCAAATCGAGTATCAGGTCTTTCATTCCTTGTCGTTTCAGTTTTTTCAGAGCTTCGTTGAACTCATCCAACGTGGTAGCTCCAAAATTATTGAGACGTATGTAGCCAATATTGCCTTCCGGTATAAGGTATGCGGCATCCAAACTGTATACGGGTATCTTGTCGCGCGTAACGGTGAAGTAAAGCAGCTCGTCGATGCCGCGCCGTTCGATGCCCAGCCTTACCCGGCTGCCCTTAGGTCCGCGCAACCGGCGCATCACTTCATCCGTATTCATCTTTACACCGGCAATCAACGTGTCGTTAACGGTTATGATGCGGTCTCCGGCCAAGATTCCTACTTTCTCCGAAGGACCACCGGAAACAGGCTGGATAATCATCAATGTGTCTGTCACCATATTGAATTGTATGCCTATACCGTCAAAATTTCCTTGCAGGGGTTCATTGAGCTTCCGTACTTCTTCGGCCGTTGCATAGGTAGAGTGTGGGTCGAGCATATGCAACATACTCTTGATGGCCGTCTCTACCAACTTGCTTTCATTAACCGTGTCAACATAGAGTTGTTGGATAGCGAACTCGGCTATTTGCAACTTACGATTTGCTGCCATATCGGTGTTTTGCTGAGCATGTAACCCGATACTAAACATCAGCCCTAAAAGAAAGCATGTTTTTTTCATATTTATGTCTGTTTTTATATTCTATATATCCATATCTTTCGGCAGGAAACGTTTTACATCTTTACCAAAGCTAAGCAATTCGCGTACCACACTCGAACTGACACTCGACAGTTCCGGTTCGGTAAACAAGAGTATAGTCTCTACGCCCGAAAGCTGTCGGTTAATGTCGGCAATGGTCTCTTCGTATTCAAAGTCTTTGACTGTACGAATTCCTCGAATGATGAATCGGGCATTCATGCGGTGCGCAAAGTCAATGGTCAAATCATCGTAAGCAGCCACACTCACGCGAGATTCATCCCGATAAAGGGAAGTTATCATTTCGATACGCTTCTCCGTAGAAAACCAAGTACGCTTATTTTCATTGATGCCTATGCCCACAACGATTTCATCCATAAACGTGAGCGCGCGCTTTACCACTGAGAAATGTCCGATAGTGAAGGGGTCGAACGTACCCGGGAAAATAGCTCTTTTCATAAGTGTGCATTATTCTTCATCGTTAGGAACGTCTTCTTCAATCACCAGATTATTGATGATAAATCCCTGACGTTCCATCGTATTCTTACCCATATAGAATGCCAGCAGTTCTTCTACCGTATCTGTTTTGCGCAACGTAACCTGTTCCAGCCGCATATCCTTACCGATAAAATGTTTGAACTCGTCGGGCGAGATTTCTCCAAGTCCCTTGAATCGTGTGATTTCCGGATTCGGACTTAATTTTTTTATGGCTGCGATACGTTCTTCCTCAGAGTAGCAGTAGATTGTTTCAAAGTCTGATTTACTTGTTTCCTTACCGTCTTCACCTTTCTCTTTGCCTTTGCGTTTCACTTTGTTTCGCACGCGGAAAAGAGGAGTTTGCAGGATATATACGTGCCCTTTCTTTATTAAATCCGGAAAGAACTGCAGGAAGAATGTAATCATCAGCAGGCGGATGTGCATACCATCAACATCGGCATCCGTGGCCACAATCACTTTGTTGTAACGCAAACCGTCTATACCGTCTTCAATATTGAGAGCTGCCTGAAGCAGATTGAATTCCTCGTTTTCATAGACCACCTTCTTAGTCAATCCATACGAATTGAGCGGTTTGCCTCGCAGACTGAATACGGCCTGTGTGTTGACGTCGCGACTCTTCGTGATAGAGCCACTGGCCGAGTCACCCTCCGTAATAAAGATACTACTCTCTTCAAGGTTATTCCCTTTTGCGTCATTATAGTGTATGCGACAGTCGCGTAGCTTGCGATTGTGCAGATTCGCCTTTTTCGCCCGTTCCCGTGCCAGTTTCGTCACGCCGGCAATGGCCTTCCGTTCTTTTTCCGATTCCTGTATTTTCTGGTAAATCACCTCAGCCACATCCGGTTCCTTGTGCAGATAATTGTCGACCTCAGTCTTGATGAAATCTCCCACAAACTTGTTGAGGTTCGGCCCGTCAGGTGCCATTTTGAGCGAACCCAGCTTCACTTTGGTCTGGCTCTCGAACACCGGCTCTTGCACATTGATGGCAATCGCCCCCACCAGTCCGTTGCGAATGTCGGCATACTCGAAGTTCTTACTGAAAAACTCTTTGATTGTGCGAGCCAGATGTTCCTTAAACGCACTCTGGTGCGTACCGCCCTGCGTGGTATGCTGACCGTTGACAAACGAATGGTATTCCTCGCTATACTGATTGGTATGGGTGAAAGCAATCTCAATATCCTCACCTTTCAGATGCACAATGGGATAAAGTGGTGCAGACGTCATCGTGTCGTTGAGCAAATCGACCAGTCCGTTGCGCGAGATGATGCGGTGACCGTTATACACTATAGTCAGCCCCGTATTGAGATAGGTATAGTTGCGAAGCATGATTTCGATGAATTCCTCACGAAAGGCATAATGTTCAAAAAGCATATTGTCAGGCTCAAAAAACACATACGTTCCGGTCGGTTCGTCGCTGTCGACCATCCGGTCGTTTATCAGCACTCCCTTGCGAAACTCCACCTCGCGCATTTTGCCGTCGCGAAAGCTGCGGACAATGAAATGCGTGCTCAAGGCATTGACCGCTTTGATGCCGACACCATTCAGGCCTACACTTTTCTTAAATGCCTTGCTGTCGTACTTACCTCCCGTATTGAGCACACTCACCGCCTCAATGAGTTTGCCTTGCGGAATACCTCGTCCATAGTCTCTCACACCGATGCGGAGATTGTCTTCCAGTTTGATTTCAATCTTCTTACCCGCTTTCATCTTAAACTCGTCGATGCTGTTGTCGATCACTTCTTTCAGCAAAACGTAGATTCCATCTTCCGGATAACTGCCATCGCCCAGCTTACCAATGTACATACCGGGGCGCGTGCGCACATGATCCATGTCGCTCAGATGGCGGATATTTTCTTCCGTATAGTTGGCTTCAGATTGAAGCTGCAATTCGTTTTCTTCCATGAATTCCCAAGTCATTTATATGCTAAGGTAGATATGATGGTGAGACGCTTATTCCCCTGTCAGAGCTGCTTTATAAAGGCGCGCCGACGCTTGTGTTGCACATATTCGAAATATTCCCATTGACGTTGAACCGCCTCGTTTAACTCCAGTTCCGGGTTGCTCTCGGCCCAAATATACCCTTTTTTATTGTAAATCGGAATCAAATCGAAAAATAAAAGTCCGTTGATGCCTTTGTTCTGATAAGAAGGTTTCACGGCAATGAGCAACAAATCGAGAGTGTCTGGATGTTTCCAATACAACGATTTCAGCAAATGATACCAGCCGAAAGGAAAAATCTTGCCTTTGGCACGCTGCAATGCCACAGACAACGAGGGCATCGATATCCCAACGGCCACCAGCTGACCCGCCTTATCCGTAACGAGCGTTACCAAGTCAAGGTCGAGGACAGGCAAATACATCTTGACATATTGCATAATCTGTCGTTTTGTCAGCTCGGAATAACCGTATAGTTGGGCATAAGACTCATTAATCAGCTCGAAAATCTGTCGCCCATATTCGCGGGCTATCTTCCGACTGGACTTGTATTTCTTAATCGACAATTCATATTTCTGCATCACAATCGAAGCGATGCGTTTGTATTTCTCCGGCTCCTGCTTCGGAACCCGAATTTTATATTCCACCCAATCAGTCGCCTTCGTATAACCATGAACGTCCATATGGTGAACATAGTAAGGATAATTATATATCGTGGCCATCGTACTCAACTGGTCGAAACCCTCCACCAACATGCCTTCAGCATCCATGTCAGTAAAACCCAAAGGCCCCTGTATCGTCGTCATGCCCCGCTCACGTCCCCACTCTTCAACCGTCTTAAGTAAAGCTCCGGACACTTCAACATCGTCGATAAAATCAATCCAGCCGAAACGCACAGCCCGAATATTCCATTGCTCGTTTACCCGCCTGTTGATAATCGCCGCCACACGCCCTACCGGTTTGCCGTCTTTATATGCCATGAAATAATCAGCTTCGCAGAACTCGAACGCCGCATTGATCTTTTTGTTAAACGTACGAAGCATATCGCCTAACAAGTCAGGCACCGAATACGGATTATCTTTATACAAAAGATAGTTAAAACGAATAAACCGCTTTAATTCTTTAAGTGTCGTCACTTTTTTGATTTCTATTGCCATGCTTTCTACTTTACTCGTATCCTATTGAATTGACATGTGCAAAGATAATGATTCTTTTGACTTTTTTCAGTACACACAACCAACCGTTTCTCAGAAACTACGTTCGGATGGATAGCAGAACACCGTGCGATCTCTCTGTCAACGACTTACTGACCGGCCTCGACCATGCCGGCAAACAGCCCTTGCCACCGGCTTGGCAAAGGCCGGTCGGCATGGAATCAGGAGCCGGACATCGTGATTTTTTTCGTACAGATCAACACTTTCCGACCATCGGCCAGTGTCGTGGCAAAGAGATAGGTCTCGCCACCTTCGCGAAGCTTGAGTTTTCGTCGTAAGTCGGCCACCGACAATGGGAAGTTACGCACCGTCAGATTCGCTTGTGCAACCTGTGCGTGCAGGGTTTTCATGTCTTGCTTTCCGAAGCCAACTGTTTTCAACACGCGGAACGTCCGTCCCGGGAAATCGGGCTGCAGGGTGTCGGAAGTGTAGAGATGACTGTTGGAATGGAGCTTGCTGAGACTGTATCGCGAAGCCGGCATCCGAAAGACTCCAGCTTTGAGCAGGGTAACGTTTGGCTCATAGAGGTATGCACCCACACGGGATGTGGTCTGGCAATCGGCCGCAGCTTCTTCTTCGGATGTGAAAGAGAAAGTCTGACGTCCGTGAGCCGTCAGATTGACACAGTGGAAAGTTGGCCGACCTGATGCTTCGCGACTCAACACGAACAAGAGTTCCTTGCAGTCGTTGTCGACGGCCACGATGTGTATATCGGTTGTTTCGGGCAGTGCTTTGAGAGCTAGTGAGATATCGAGCATCGACGAGAGTTTGATCAGTGTCCGGGTGGCTTTGGTCAGCAGAAGTCCCCGCATCGCCGTGACATCGGGGGTACATTCGTTGATGGCTATCTTCTTCCCGCCGTGCTTGTCGCGCCGTGCCGGATCGAGAAAGAGCCAGTCTACAGGTCCCATCTGCTCCAAATAAGTCGTGGCATCAGCATGGCAAACCTCGATGTGCAATGCCCCGAGCAACGGGAAGTTGTGGCGTGCCAACGCACAGAGGTTGGCTTGTCGCTCCACGTATGTAGCCCGCTCGAACGCGTTTCCCAAATAAGCACAATCCACACCGAAGCCTCCCGTAAGGTCAGTCAATGTAGCATCCAGTCGTTTTCCGGCATTCGTCTGTCGCCAATAATCATCTTGTGACCAACCGGTTGTCACCTCGACTTTATAGAGCGCAGTTGCTTCCGATGAACATTGCTCGAGCGACAGGTGTGGAGGATAGAGCAGTCCATCACAACGACTCCATGCCGGCAATTTTCGCCGTGCAATCTGCCAGCCGGCAATCTGTTGCAATGCGGCAGCCGCATTGACATCCGGATATTTGTTCATATGCAGGGCTAAGGCCGAGACATTGTCCGTACGATGTGTGGCAATGAAGCGAAGGGTATCATCATTTAAAAAGATATCCATATACATTTACATTAATTTAATAGGAACCCGATAACGGGATTACAGATTTGTCGAACGAAAATACAGTTTTTCAAGCAGCCAGACAAGGTCTGCTCTTACAGAAAGCTCAAATCGGGATACTTTTTCCTGTCGGTTGTTCTCTTTTTAAGAGGAATGGATTTCAAAACGTCTGCATTTTCATGGTTTTATCTTACATTATATTTTACATAATTACAATTCAATAGAAAATTGGTCTGTTTTAACATAAATATCAAACAAAAACAACCATTCTATCTTACAAAGCAAAACAAACAATAATCCAATATCAAAAAACACATAAAAACGCGACAAACAAGATACAAAAAGATATATATTTGCATCCAAATAAGACAATTAGAAAGTTTATTTTGTAAATACACAACAAATAGACAAACAACAAACAGTATTAATTTAATTTTCTAGAGTCATGAGAAAAATGTTTTTAAGAGGAACTGCCTTGCTAGCTATTGCAGCAACGCTTCCATTGTGTACGAAAGCACAAGAAAAAGTAACGGCCGATGTTGGTCTGGATTTGGTCAGCGGTTATGTGTGGCGTGGACAAGATTTGGGCAACGTAAGCATTCAACCGGCTTTAGGAGTTTCGTATAAAGGGTTTTCGTTAAGTGCATGGGGGTCAGTAGGCTTCGAGCAAAACGATACGAAAGAGTTTGACTTGACATTAGCCTATACCTACGGTAATTTCAGTGTGTCGGTTACGGACTATTGGTTCAATCAAGGCATAAGCAGTAAAACCGATTTGGAAACCAGTTCCAGCTATTTCCACTACGGAAGCTATGAAACGGCACATGTGTTTGAAGCACAAATAGGTTACGATTTCGGGGTTTTGTCCGTAAACTGGTATACCAATATTGGAGGTAACGACGGAATAAACGAAGACGGCGACCGGGCTTATTCTTCTTATATCACACTTGCCGCACCTTTCAGGCTAGGTGGCATCGACTGGACGGCCGAAGTGGGAGCTACTCCGTGGGAAACAAGCTTTTATAACGATGGAGCTTCGGGATTCGAAGTCTGCAACGTAAGCATCGGAGCAACGAAGGAAATAAAAATTACGGATTCATTTTCCTTGCCGATTTTCGGACAGGCTACATGGAATCCGGCTACTGGAGGAGCTTATTTTGTTGTCGGCCTAAGTCTCTAACATACAATCTGTAATGAGCTAAGGTAAGAAGATTAACAGGATAACACAGAAA
Organism: uncultured Bacteroides sp.; assembly: GCA_964514145.1. Lineage (GTDB taxonomy): Bacteria > Bacteroidota > Bacteroidia > Bacteroidales > Bacteroidaceae > Phocaeicola_A. The sequence goes on along the minus strand of CAZEPM010000008.1, from coordinate 23,336 downwards.
CAACAAAATGGATAACATAAACAACTAACGAAAGAAGATTTATTATGAAAAAGATTGAAGCCATTATTCGTAGGACTCGGTTTGAAGATGTCAAAGAAGCATTGTTGGCTGCTGACATCGAATGGTATTCTTATTACGAAGTAAGAGGCGTGGGAAAAATGCGCGAAGGACGGATTTATCGAGGTGTGGCTTATGACACCAGCTACATCGAACGAATTCTTATTTCGATTGTCGTGCGCGACAAGAATGTGGAAAAAACAGTTAAAGCCGTCATGGAAGCTGCATGTACTGGTGATATTGGTGACGGACGAATCTTTATTAGTCCGATAGAAGACTCTATCCGCATCCGTACCGGAGAAAGAGGCGACATCTCACTCTATAATGCTGAGAAAGAGAAATAACCTCATACTGACGGAAATAAAATAAATAAAACGAATCACCAACTAAAAAACGAAAGATTATGTGTGAATATATTAAACATATAGCAGGTAAAATTGGGATATTGGCCTGTCTGACGATTATCTGTTTGCTAATCCCAACATCACTCCACGCACAAACAGCCGACGTTCCGGTGCTCGACAGCGGTAACACGGCGTGGATTATCACGGCTACGATTTTAGTGCTTTTCATGAGCATACCGGGTATTGCCCTCTTCTACGGAGGTTTGGTCAGAAAAAAGAACATCTTGAGCATCATCATGCAGACACTGTTTATTGTCGGTGTCATCACGATTCTTTGGGTAGCATTTGGCTACAGCTGGGCTTTCGATACCAGTTTTGCAGAATCCGGCAATCCGCTGGCCTGCATCATAGGCGGATTCGACAAAGCTTTTCTGCACGGCCTGACACTCGACACTCTGACTAGCGGTAACATTCCGGAATTGAGTTTTGCCATGTTCCAATGTATGTTTGCCATAATTACTCCGGCACTGATTTTGGGAGCTTTTGCTGAACGTATCAAATTCACGGGCTACACATTGTTCATCATATTATGGGTTATTTTGGCTTATTTCCCAATGGCGCATTGGGTATGGGGCGGTGGCTTCTTGATGGAAATGGGTGCTATCGATTTCGCCGGTGGAACCGTTGTACACATCAATGCCGGTATCTCTGCCCTCATTATGGCCATCATGTTAGGTAAACGCGAAGACTATCGCGTTGGACACCCTATCACACCGCACAACATTACTTATGTGTTCATAGGTACGGCTTTCCTTTGGTTAGGTTGGTTTGGTTTCAATGCCGGAAGCGGTCTGGCCGCAGACGGATTGGCAGCTAACGCTTTCATGGTGACTCACGTAGCCACAGCTGTAGCAACCGTAACGTGGATGCTCATCGACTGGCTGTGTAACAAGAAACCGACTACCGTAGGTGCTTGTACCGGTGCTATTGCCGGTTTGGTAGCCATTACGCCTGCAGCCGGAACAGTCGATATCTTGGGCGCTTTCTGCATTGGTATCATTACACCGATCATCTGCTTCTTCATGGTCGCTGTCGTTAAACCTAAAATGAAATACGATGACGCACTCGACGCATTCGGCGTTCATGGAATCGGTGGTATCATAGGATCTATCTTAACCGGTGTGTTCGCAACACAATGCATTACAGGTGAAGACGGTGTAAAAGGTGCGCTTTATGGCGACTGGAACCAGCTATGGGTACAGATTGTAGCAACGGTGGTAACCATCATATTCAGCGCCGTAATCACATTTATCTTGTTCAAGTTTGTAGATGCGACTGTAGGTTTACGTGCTGACAAACGCGTAGAAGAAGAAGGTCTTGACATTTACGAACACGGAGAATCAGCTTACAATCATTAATTCAATTAATAACAGTTCACATTTTAAAATTTAAGGTATTATGTCAAAATTAAGATTCAGAGTTGTTGAAAAAGCATTTCATGCCAAACCGTTGGAAATCGCGACTCCGACGGAACGTCCAAGCGAATACTTTGGCAAATATGTATTTAACAAGGAAAAGATGTTTAAATATTTGCCTAGCGATGTTTACGACAAACTTGTAGACGCAATGGATAACGGTGCTGTGCTCGACAGAGAGATAGCCGACAAAGTGGCTGACGGTATGAAGCAATGGGCAATGGAAATGGGAGTCACCCACTACACACACTGGTTTCAGCCGCTTACGGAAGGTACAGCCGAGAAACACGACGCTTTCGTAGAGCACGACGGAAAAGGTGGTATGATGGAGGAATTCTCTGGAAAATTGCTTGTACAACAGGAACCTGATGCTTCTTCATTCCCCAACGGCGGTATCCGGAACACATTCGAAGCTCGCGGATACAGCGCATGGGATCCTTCGTCACCCGTGTTCATAGTAGACGATACCTTGTGTATTCCTACTGTCTTCATTGCCTACACAGGAGAATCGCTAGACTATAAGGCACCCTTGCTGAAAGCATTGCGTGCTGTCAACAAAGCAGCCGTAGATGTCTGCCACTATTTCAATCCCGAAGTGAAAAAGGTCATGGCCTATTTGGGATGGGAACAAGAATATTTCCTTGTAGACGAAGGGCTATATGCAGCACGACCGGATTTGTTGTTGACCGGACGAACCTTAATGGGACACGAAGCTTCTAAGAACCAACAATTGGAAGACCATTACTTTGGTGCCATTCCTTCTCGTGTGGCTGCCTTTATGAAAGATCTGGAAATACAAGCCTTGGAACTGGGCGTACCGGTTAAAACACGCCACAACGAGGTTGCACCCAACCAGTTTGAGTTGGCTCCTATATTCGAGGAATGCAACTTGGCCGTTGACCACAACATGCTTATCATGGCTTTGATGCGCAAAGTGGCACGCACACATGGCTTCCGGGTTTTGCTCCACGAAAAACCTTTCAAAGGCGTCAACGGATCGGGTAAACACAACAACTGGTCGCTTGGCACAGACAACGGAATCTTATTGATGGCCCCCGGAAAAACACCGGAAGAGAATCTGCGCTTCATAACCTTTATCATCAACACGCTCATGGCTGTTTATCGCCACAACGGACTTTTGAAAGCTTCGATTATGAGCGCTACCAACTCTCATCGTCTTGGAGCTAACGAAGCCCCTCCTGCTATCATTTCGTCGTTCTTGGGCACACAATTAAGCAAAGTGCTCGACCTTATGGAAGACAGTTCAACAGACGAATTGGTAACACTCGGCGGAAAGCATGGCATGAAATTGGATATTCCGCAGATTCCCGAACTGATGATAGACAACACTGACCGCAACCGTACTTCTCCTTTTGCCTTCACCGGCAACCGATTTGAATTCCGTGCAGTAGGTTCCGAAGCAAACTGTGCCAGTGGCATGATTGCCCTCAACACAGCTCTTGCCGAACAGCTCATTGAATTCAAAAACGAAGTTGATGCACTCATCGAAAAAGGCGAACCCAAGATACCAGCCATCATACAAGTGATTCGGAAATACATCAAGATATGCAAACCTATCCGCTTCGACGGAAACGGATACAGCGAAGAATGGAAAGCCGAAGCCGAACGTAGAGGATTGGATTGCGAGACCAGTTGTCCGATAATTTTCGACCAATATCTCACGCCGGAAAGCATACAGATGTTCGAATCAACCGGTGTTATGAACCGCAAAGAGTTGGAAGCACGCAACGAGGTGAAGTGGGAAACCTACACCAAGAAAATCCAAATCGAAGCCCGCGTACTAGGAGATTTGGTTATGAACCACGTGGTTCCTGTTGCCATCGAATATCAAACCAAGCTCATCGAAAACGTATACAAAATGAAAGGACTCTTCAACGAAGAAGAAGCCAGCAAACTTTCGGCCGAGAACTTGGCTATCATTCGCAAAATATCCGAGCACACTACGTATATCAAAGAACACGTAGACACAATGATAGAAGCTCGCAAAGTAGCTAATAAAATAACTAGCGAACGCGAGAAGGCCGTAGCCTATCACGATACGATTGCACCCATGTTGGAACAAATACGTTATCATATAGACAAGCTGGAACTCATTATTGACGACCAGATGTGGACATTACCTAAATACCGTGAGCTGCTATTCATTAGATAAAAAATTAAGAAACAAATTCTTATTTTTTATTTATTAGTTGTTTGACAGAAGCCGGATTGTTGAGAAAACAGTCCGGCTTTGCTTATTGATAGCCCCAACACGGCAAACAAAAAAAACGCATAACGGAAAACCTCTCGCAGATGAATACCATGATGCATACTCCCATTCTCACGGTAACAAAATACCGAATCCGGTTATTAAAAAAGACAAATCCGTAACAAGAGTTGTAAAAACGGTGATTAATATACTTGCAAAATAAAAATGAATTTTATCTTTGTAGATAAAACTAAGTAATTTATAAATAATATGCTACGTAAAATCAGACTAACGCTTGCCATTTTATTTGTGACGATGATTACTTTACTGTTTCTCGATTTCACCGGAACCATTCATTCCTGGTTCGGGTGGATGGCCAAGATACAGTTTCTTCCAGCCGTACTAGCTCTCAACGTAGGAGTCATCGTGTTCTTAGTCGTCCTGACTCTTGTATTTGGACGTGTATATTGCTCCGTTATCTGTCCGTTAGGAGTTTTTCAAGATATTATTTCATGGATCAGCGCAAGAAGAAAGAAGAAAAAATACCGCTTTTCGTATTCGCCGGCCATGAAAGTGTTACGATATGGCGTATTGATTGTATTCCTCATAGCTTTAATTACAGGCATAGGCTCCATCGCTGCCTTATTTGCTCCTTACAGCTCATATGGACGCATCGTCAGTAATCTGTTTGCCCCTTTCTACCAATGGGGAAACAATCTTTTGGCATATTTTGCCGAACGCGCAGATAGCTACGCATTCTATGAAACAACTGTTTGGATAAAAAGCCTGCCGACATTCATTCTGGCATTAGCTACCTTCCTCATCATTGCCCTACTAGCTTGGCGCAATGGCCGGACATATTGCAACACCATCTGTCCGGTGGGTAGTGTGCTTGGGCTGATAGCCCGTTTTTCATGGCTAAAACCGGTGATCGACACAGACAAATGCATCAATTGCAACCTGTGTGCCCGTCGCTGCAAAGCCGCTTGTATCAACACAAAAGCACACCAGATAGACTACACACGCTGCGTAACATGCATGGACTGCATAGACACCTGCAAGAACAACGCCATACACTACGCACACAGCATACCCGTATCGGCAACACTCAAACCGGCTGAACCCGCCGCTTCGACAACCACCCGCCGCACATTCCTGACGACTATCGGAATGGCAACCGCAATTTCGGTTTTGAAATCGCAAGAGAAAAAAGTCGATGGCGGACTGGCCGTGATCGAAGATAAGCAAATTCCACACCGGAACACACCCATCATCCCTCCCGGAGCATGGAGCAACCGCAACTTCACCCAACACTGTACGGCTTGCCAACTCTGCGTATCCGTATGTCCGAACGAAGTACTACGCCCCTCTACCAATCTGACGACGCTTATGCAACCGGAGATGTCATACGAGCGAGGATACTGCCGTCCTGAATGCATAAAATGTTCAGACATTTGCCCGACAAGTGCTATCCGTCCGCTCACCATAGCCGACAAATCAGCTACTCAGATCGGACATGCCGTATGGGTAAAGGAAAACTGCGTGCCGCTTACAGACGGAGTCGAATGCGGCAACTGTGCCCGCCACTGTCCGTCGGGAGCCATCCAAATGGTGTTATCCGACCCAAACATACCCGAATCACCCAAAATTCCGGTAATCAACGAAGAACGTTGCATCGGATGCGGTGCATGCGAAAATCTGTGTCCGGCACGCCCGTTTAGTGCCGTCTACGTAGAAGGACACGAAGTACATCGACTTATTTGATTTTTTTGAGACCTCCACTTCGCGAACTCAAAACATCCACATTCCACAATTAACGAACCGACAAACAATATGAAAAACCATAAAAAAATATCTCGACGCGACTTTCTGAAACTGGCTGGAGTCGCCGGCGTTTCAACAACAGGTCTGGTAGCCTGCACTAACCGAGACAACACGTCTAACCAAGCCCAAACCCCCTCAGCCGAACAAATGACCTACCGCACCAATCCGAAGACCGGTGACAAGGTGTCACTGCTCGGATATGGTTGTATGCGCTGGCCATCGTCCGACAATAAAAGTGCCCGTGAAAGCAACAACGGTATCGACCAAGAAATGGTCAACGAACTGGTAGACTACGCCATTGCACACGGAGTGAATTATTTCGACACTTCGCCAGCCTATTGCCGCGGCCAATCGGAACATGCCACCGGTATTGCACTTAGCCGTCATCCGCGCGACAAATATTTCATTGCCACCAAACTCTCTAATTCCTCACCGTCTAAACGGTCGCGCGAAGCTTCCATCGCCATGTACTACAACTCGTTCAAAGAACTGCAAGTTGACTATCTGGACTACATGTTGCTCCACAGTGTCGGCACGGGAAACGACGGCATGAAAGAACTCGAAGATCGCTACATCAACAATGGCATGCTGGAATTCCTGCTCGAAGAACGTCGTGCCGGACGTATCCGCAATCTGGGCTTCTCGTATCACGGCGACATCAAGGTGTTCGACTATCTGCTCTCGCGCCACGATTACTATCAATGGGATTTCGTACAAATACAGCTCAACTATCTGGACTGGAAATACGCCAAAGATATCAACTCACGCAATACCAATGCCGAATACCTGTACAACGAACTGAACAAACGCCACATTCCGGTCATCATCATGGAGCCACTTTTGGGAGGAAGACTTTCGAATGTGCCCGACAACATCGTCGCACAATTTAAACAGCGCGACCCGCAAAGCAGCGTAGCCTCTTGGGCTTTTCGTTTTGCCGGTAGCTTCCCGGACGTATTGACTGTCTTGAGCGGTATGACACGCATGGAGCACCTGCAAGACAACCTGCGCACCTATTCACCGCTAAAAGAACTGGACACAGAGGAATTCAACTTCCTGCAAAAAATGGCTACGATGATGATGCAATTCAATACCGTCCCCTGCAACGACTGCAAATACTGCATGCCATGCCCCTATGGTATTGACATTCCGGGCATCTTACTCCACTACAACAAATGCCTCAGCGAAGGAAACATCCCGACAGACAGGCAAGACCCAAACTATCGCGAAGCACGCAAAATCTATCTCGTGGGCTACGACCGAAGCGTACCCAAACTGCGGCAAGCCAGTCATTGCATCGGATGCAGCCAATGCAATCCGCTTTGTCCGCAACGTATCGACATCCCGAAAGAGCTGCATCGCATAGATGCGTTTATTGAAAAACTGAAACAAAACACACTTTAAGGCATGAAACAGCTCACAGACACCTTGCACTGCGGTAACTATTCGTGTGTCATCAGGCACAACGGCGCTTTGCGCACCTTTACGCAACGCGGTGTGAACGATCTTTACAACCTTTACACCCAAGAGCCCGAATGGTTGAAAAATGCCGAAATAGCCGACAAAGTCGTGGGAAAAGGCGCTGCTGCTCTCATGGTGCTCGGTGGCATAAAAGCCATCTATGCCGATGTCATCAGCACCCCCGCACTCACCTTGCTACGCGAAGCCGGCATCGAGGTTAGCTGCAAGCAGGAAGTGTCACACATCATCAACCGCGATCACACCGGCTGGTGTCCGCTGGAAGCTGCAACCCAAGATTTACACACAGCTGAAGCTATCTATCCGGTAATCAGAGACTTTATCAGACAGAAGCGGCAACAAATCTCAATCTCTTCAGCTCACACGAAACAACCGGATATGGAGCAAGGCCGGTCAGCGTCGTGAACAAGGCCGGTCGGCACAGCGACCAAAGCCGGACAATACGGCGACCAATCCTGCAAAAAAATAAGTCTATAAACAAAAAAACAAGATTGACTATATGGAAACAACCGCAAAACTTTATTCGCTTTCTTACAACCAAGCCAAGACCTACGTGGTCGCACTTTTGTTTATCGTGGGAAATCTGATTCTTCCGAAAATTTTTCACCTCTTTCCACAAGGTGGCATTACGTGGCTCCCCATTTATTTCTTCACCCTTATTGGCGCCTACAAATACGGATGGAAAGTAGGTTTGCTGACCGCTATTGTTTCGCCGCTGGTCAATTCTGCCCTGTTTGGCATGCCGGCTCCAATTGTGTTGCCTGCCATCCTAATCAAATCGATTCTGCTCGCCTTGGTTGCCGGATATATCGCATTTCGATTTAAACGCGTATCTTTGCTGTTGCTCACAGCCGTTGTTTGTACCTACCAGCTGATCGGAACACTGAGTGAATGGGTGCTGACAGGCGATTTTTATTTGGCACTTCAAGACATCAGGCTGGGAATTCCGGGCATATTGTTACAAATCGTTGGCGGATATTTAATAATTAAACATTTAATAAACAGATAGTTATGATTGGAATGCAAGAAGTATTGCTAATAGCCTTAGTGGTTTTATTATTCTTTGGAGGTAAGAAAATTCCCGAACTGATGAAAGGTTTGGGTAAAGGTGTGCGTAGTTTCAAAGAAGGCATGAACGGAATAGATAAAGACTCCGAATCCGAAAAAACAACCAACAAGGTCACGGACAGCAAAGAAGAAAAGTAAATCCGTCGTTCGATTTTACACAAGACATCAGGCATGGAAGACCATTCAAACTCAATGTCGTTTTGGGAACATCTCGACGTTTTGCGTGGTGTTATCATCAAAATCCTATTGGCAACGGTGGTATTCAGTATCATAGCTTTCTGTTTCAAGGAAACACTGTTCGACATTGTGCTTGCCCCTAAAAACGAAAATTTCGTGCTCTATCGTTTGTTTCATGCGATAGAGCAACGAGTTTTGCCTTCAAATGCCATCAGTGAAGGCTTTCACGTGGAACTGATCAACACGGGATTAGCCCAACAATTTATAATTCACATGAAAGTAGCCATCTATACCGGCATACTGATAGCTTCTCCCTACATCATTTATCAAGTGTTTCGGTTTGTATCGCCAGCACTCTACGAAAACGAGCGCAAATATGCTTTCCGTGTAATCGGTAGCGGTTATCTGATGTTTATCGTGGGTGCACTGATGAGCTACTTTCTTATTTTTCCGCTGACGTTTCGCTTCTTGGGAACATATCAGGTAAGCAGCGAGGTTGAAAATATGATTTCAATCAACTCATATATCGACACGTTCCTAATGATGAGCCTTACAATGGGCATTGTTTTCGAGATACCTGTTCTTTGCTGGCTATTTGCACGATTGGGATTCCTGACATCCGGCTTCATGAAAAAACATCGCAAACACACTATTGTCGGTATATTGGTTCTTTCGGCCATCATCACCCCTACATCGGATATATTTACTCTGCTACTTGTGGCACTGCCCATGTGGCTGCTTTTTGAAGTGAGTATCCAGATTGTGAAACGACAAGAAAAACAAACAGACACGGACATAACCGAAAACAATAATATAGTTTCTTCATCCGATATTTGACTGTCCATCGGCAAAATATCGATGCAGAAATCAACATAAAACTTTGGAGGAAAAGCAAATATTTACGTACATTTGTAACATGAATCAAAATGGCTAGCTCCGTATATCATCAATTGAAAATGCTACAATTGGGAATAAAAACAGAAAGTACACAAAAAGATAAATTGTTAAAACACTATTTTTTAAATTGATTAGTTAAACTATATTCAAACTGTCTTGGTCGTGAGATTCGGACAGTTTTTTGCTGTTTAATTGGATGCGGTAGATTTTTAGTGTGAATAAATTATCCGGATTGAAAATCATTCTATACACTCATAAAAACAACGTTTCCGGGCTTATCTCAAGTCCAGAAACGCGAAATCATTTCAATTTTTCAAGAACTTATTTTCTCATTTCACTACGTAAAATTTGTGTCAAGTGGCAAAAAACATAAAGATGAATGACAAATAATTGAGATAAAACCAACTTGACAAAAGTCCTAATCTTTTTACCTTCTACTAATTACCATATTAAAAACTTCTCACGAAGAATATTTCATTTCTTTTATCCATTTAAGACTAAACACAACACAAAAATAATTTTGAATTTGGCAACATACAATTAAATAAATAGTTTTCTACGAAAAACAGCCTATTTCTTGATGTAAATCAAAAATATACCTTTTTCGAACACGCAAATGTTTCTTCTATATTTGTCTGATATAAATTATAATACTTGTCATACAGGTATTTCTAACTTTCGTTATCTTTGCACAGCTTTATAAAACACCAGACTAACAAACAACAAATCAGTTATCGAAATGGAATATAATTTCAGAGATATCGAAAAAAAATGGCATCAAAAATGGGTGGAAAACAAAACCTATCAGGTGACCGAAAACGAAACAAAAAAGAAATTCTATGTGCTTAACATGTTTCCCTATCCATCCGGAGCAGGACTACATGTAGGCCATCCATTAGGTTATATAGCTTCTGACATTTACGCACGATATAAAAGATTGCAAGGCTACAATGTGCTCAATCCAATGGGATACGACGCTTACGGATTGCCGGCTGAGCAATATGCCATACAGACAGGACAACATCCTGCCATCACTACAGTCAACAACATCAACCGCTATCGCAAACAATTGGACAAAATAGGCTTTTCGTTTGATTGGAGCAGGGAAATACGCACATGTGATCCGGAATATTACCAATGGACACAATGGGCTTTCCAAAAAATGTTCAACAGCTATTATTGCAATAACAAAAAGCAAGCACGCCCCATCAACGAACTGATAAAAGCTTTCGAAACAAATGGTACGGTTGACATCAATGCGGCTTGCAACGAAGAATTGTCGTTTACGGCCGATGAATGGAATTCAATGGACGAACGTAAAAAGCAGGAAACGTTGATGAACTATCGCATTGCTTATTTGGGAGAAACCATGGTTAACTGGTGTCCTAAACTAGGTACGGTATTGGCCAACGACGAGGTTGTCGATGGTGTGTCGGAACGTGGCGGATATCCGGTTGTCCAGAAAAAAATGCGCCAGTGGTGTTTGCGTGTATCAGCTTATGCACAACGATTGCTCGACGGACTCGACACCATTGACTGGACAGATTCACTGAAAGAAACCCAACGCAACTGGATAGGCCGCTCAGAAGGTGCAGAAGTGCGTTTCCGCATCCAAGACAGCGACATTGAATTTACCATCTTTACCACACGTGCCGACACCATGTTTGGTGTCACATTTATGGTATTGGCTCCTGAAAGTGAGTTAGTTCCGAAAATAACTACCGAAGCTCAACGTGCTGAAGTGGAAGCTTATCTCGACGCAACTAAGAAACGTACGGAACGTGAACGTATTGCCGACCGTCGCATAACGGGTGTGTTTTCGGGTTCGTATGCCATTAATCCGATGACAGGCGAAGCTATTCCGGTATGGATCAGCGACTATGTATTGGCCGGATACGGTACGGGTGCTATCATGGCTGTTCCGGCACACGACAGTCGCGACTATGCTTTTGCAAAACATTTTGGTTTGGAAATCCGGCCGTTGATTGAAGGTTGTGATGTCAGCGAAGAAAGTTTTGATGCCAAAGAAGGTATCATGATCAATTCACCAAAAGCAGATATGAAAGGATGCGGACTAGTATTGAACGGTCTAACGGTGAAAGAAGCGATTGCCAAAACAAAAACCTACGTTGAAGAACACCGTTTAGGACGCGTCAAAGTAAACTTTCGTTTGCGTGATGCTATCTTCAGTCGCCAACGCTATTGGGGCGAGCCATTCCCTGTTTACTACAAAGACAACATGCCATACATGATTGATGCTTCTGCTTTGCCGCTCGAATTACCCGATGTAGACAAGTTTCTGCCTACTGAAAACGGCGAACCACCTTTAGGACATGCCACACGCTGGGCATGGGACACCGTGAACAAATGCGTAACCGACAACAGCAAAATAGACAACCAGACAATCTTCCCCATCGAACTAAACACCATGCCGGGATTTGCCGGTTCGTCCGCTTATTACCTGCGCTATATGGATCCTCGTAACCATGAAGCACTTGTATCTGAAAAAGCCGACCGATATTGGAGAAACGTAGATCTTTATGTAGGCGGAACGGAACATGCCACGGGGCATCTGATTTATTCTCGTTTCTGGAACAAATTCTTATTCGATTTGGGTGTCAGCATTACCGAAGAACCATTCCAAAAATTGGTTAATCAGGGTATGATTCAAGGCAGAAGCAATTTCGTATATCGTATCAAAGATACAAATACATTTGTTTCGTTCGGACTTAAAGAACAATATGACGTGACTCCTATCCATGTAGATGTTAACATGGTATCTAACGATATTCTCGACATAGAAGCATTCAAGAAATGGCGTCCAGAGTATGAAACAGCCGAATTTATCCTTGAAAACGGCAAGTATGTTTGCGGATGGGCTGTAGAAAAAATGAGCAAATCGATGTATAACGTAGTCAATCCGGATATGATTGTAGAAAAATACGGAGCCGACACCTTGCGTATGTACGAAATGTTTCTTGGTCCTGTAGAACAATCCAAACCATGGGATACGAATGGAATAGACGGCGTGCATCGTTTTCTTAAGAAATTGTGGTATCTTTTCTACAACCGTCAAGATCAGTTCTTACCCATCGATGGCGAACCGACTCGGGAGGAACTGAAAAGCATTCACAAACTGATTAAGAAAGTAACTGCCGACATTGAAAATTTCTCGTATAACACCTCTGTCAGTGCATTCATGATTTGTGTCAACGAACTGACCCTTTTAAAGTGCAATAAAAAGTCTGTTTTAGAATCTTTGGTTGTTTTATTGGCTCCGTTTGCTCCACACCTCAGCGAAGAACTATGGGAAAAATTGGGACATACAACCTCCGTATGCGATGCACACTGGCCTATCTGCAACGAAGAATATCTGAAAGAAGATATTGTAAAATATACTGTTTCGTTCAATGGAAAAGCACGCTTTACGCTTGATTTTCCTGTTGATGCTGACAATGCTACTATCGAAAAAACTGTGATAAACCATGAGTCTTCACAAAAATACATCGAAAGACGTACTCCGAAGAAAGTCATAATCGTACCAAAAAAGATTGTCAACATCGTATTATAAAACTTTATGAATCAAACTACCTTGGCTATTTGGCGTGAATCCAGAGATTACGTCCTAATCACACTAGGACTAATCAGTTATGCGCTTGGGTGGGTTTGTTTCCTCTTGCCTTATCAAATCACAACAGGAGGAATCACCGGTGTGTCTGCTATTATCTATTATGCAACAGGATTACAAATTCAAGTATCCTATTTTATCATCAATGCTACGTTTTTAGTATTCGCACTGAAAATTCTCGGATTCAAGTTTTGCATTAAGACTATCTACGCCGTTTTCATGCTGACTTTTCTGCTTTGGTGGTTTCAGCAAATAATGAAAGACGACAACGGACAGCTCATCAAAGTTATTGGAGAAGGACAAGACTTTATGGGATGCATACTTGGATCTGTCATGTGTGGATTTGGTATAGCCTTTGTTTTTCTGCACAATGGCAGTACGGGCGGAACAGACATTATCGCAGCCATTGTCAACAAATACCGCGATATAACTTTTGGGCGGATAATGATGTATTGTGATATGTGTATTATTTCGTCTTGCTATTTCGTTTTTCACGATTGGCGCAGAGTCGTATTTGGATTTGTTACACTGATTATCATGAGTTTGGTAATGGATTACGTAGTCAATAGTGCGCGTCAGTCTGTCCAATTCCTTATATTTTCCCACAAACACGATGAAATAGCCGATGCTATTATCAAACAATTAAACCGAGGCGTAACTTTAGTCGATGGAGTAGGATGGTATAGCAAACAACCGGTAAAAGTAATCATCGTAATAGCCAAACGCTCTCAAAACGTTTCATTGTTCAGACTCATTAAAGACATCGATCCCCATGCATTCATATCACAAAGCAACGTGGTAGGTGTGTATGGAGAAGGTTTCGACAAGATCAAAGTAAAGTAGAACATCCGTACATGAAAAAACAACTGATTTTTGCTACAAACAATACCCACAAGCTCAAAGAAGTAGCTGCCATGCTAGGTGAACAAATAGAGCTTTTCAGTCTGCGCGATATCGGTTGCGAAACAGATATTCCCGAAACTGGAAAAAACTTAGAAGAAAATGCATTGATCAAAGCACAATACGTCAGTCAACACTTTCATCTTGATTGCTTTGCAGATGACACAGGGCTTGAAGTGGAAGCATTAAACGGCGAACCGGGTGTTTACTCTGCCCGTTATGCCGGTGGAGAGGGTCATGATTCTTTAGCCAACATACACAAACTATTAACAAAACTCGAAGGAATTACTAACAGGAAAGCCCGTTTCCGAACAGTAATTGCCTTAATCATGGAAGAAAAAATATATACCTTCGAAGGTATCGTAAACGGTACCATCATCACAACCCCTAGCGGTAAGAATGGTTTTGGTTACGACCCCATATTCGTACCAGAGGGTTATGAACAAACGTTTGCCGAACTGGGTGAAAATGTCAAAAATCAAATAAGTCATCGCGCAAAGGCTGTTACGAAACTCACTGATTTTCTGAAAAAACAGCAATAGTTCATTTCCTGTCTTTGAACATATACCCTGACAAAATAAACATTTTATGTTAATAAAGTCAGATATATTATTTTGTGCTTATAAACAAGGCCTTATCAGCACACTGACCAACCCTCGTCAGCAAACAAACCAGCCCTTTCCATCATACGAAAGAGGGCTGATCTATTTATTTATCACACTGCTTCTCTGTAAATAAGATGATTATAATCCAAGTTTAGCCGAAATATCCAACATCCGCTGTATAGGCTTAACAGCCTTTTGAGCTATAGCAGTATCAACTTCGATACAAGGATATTCAAACTTCAAACAGTTGTAGAGCTTCTCAAGCGTATTTAAACGCATAAAATTACACTGGTTGCAAGCACAAGTTCCGTCCTCTGGAGGAGCGGGAATAAACTCCTTGTCCGGACAGCATTTGTTCATTTCATGAAGAATGCCTGACTCTGTCGCTACAATAAACTGTCGTTTATCGCTCTTTATGACATGTTTGAGCAAAATAGCTGTCGAACCTATCACGTCTGCTAATTTCAGCAACGCACCCTTACATTCCATGTGTGCCAATATTTCAGCATCAGGATACTGCTGTTTCAATTCCACTATTCGCTCAATGGAAAATTGTTCGTGCACATGACAAGCACCGTCCCACAACAGCATTTTTCGCCCTGAAAGCGAATTTATGTAATTACCCAGATTCCTATCCGGACCAAAGATTATTTTTTCGTCAGGCGGAAAATTTTCAACGATTTGAAGGGCATTTCCCGAGGTCACCACCACGTCGGTCAATGCTTTCACGGCTGCCGATGTGTTTACGTAAGAAACAACCGTATGTCCGGGATGCTCATCAATAAATTGCTTGAACTTATCAGTAGGGCAACTGTCAGCCAACGAACAACCGGCGTTCAGGTCGGGTACCAATACTTTTTTGTCCGGACAGAGAATCTTGGCCGTCTCACCCATGAAATGCACGCCACACATAACCAAAATATCAGCATCACACCGAGAAGCCCATTGTGCCAGTGCCAGACTGTCGCCCACAAAGTCGGCTAAATCCTGTATAATTCCGTCTTGATAGTAGTGAGCCAAGATAACCGCATTCTTTTCCTTCCGCAACAGATCAATAGCTTGCTTCAAATCGATGTTGGCTTCTACAGGCTCATCTGCATATCCTTTGTCAACCCATTCTTTTTTAATCATATTATTATTATATAAGTTCTTTCTTTTTAAATCTTAATGTTGATAATAATAAGGTGTTAATAGTGTCAAAAAGAAAAGTAAGAAATACTGACATAGAAAGTTATTAAACTAGAGTATTTCGTTATTATTAGCTTATTAACAAAGTTTGTTGACTCATTATAAGCTGATAAGTGACTTTTTCTGATGATTATTAACAGCTTGTTAATAAGAAACAAAGTTAAAAACTTTCGTACAGAAATAGCCTAAAAAGAGTTGAAAAAATATGTTTATATCGGAGAAGTAACTTTTGATTGAAAAATTTGGAAGATATATTTCTGTTTGGTATAAACTTTTTGTTGAATTTTGCAAGGTTGAGTTATTAATTTTTATTTGTACTATTTCAACAAGTTATTGACAGAAAATAATAGCTTTTATATTCTTAATTTGGAGAAACGACTGGCGGCAAACAAGTTTTTCTCATACAACAATCAGAGAATATTTGGAAAACAATTAGCAATCTGGCAAGTTGGTGTGCTGGTTATTCTGTCGTATCTTTGCATGATAAATGGATTTTATGAGTAAATAAATAATGAGAAAACGAAAAGTAACCGAATTAAACAGACTCAGTATATCGGCGTTTAAAGAAGTAAATAAGATACCGCTGATCGTTGTGTTGGACGATGTGCGTAGTCTTCACAACGTAGGGGCAGTATTTCGTACATCGGATGCTTTTCGTGTAAAAAGTATCTATTTATGTGGTATAACTGCCGTCCCTCCTCAACCGGAAATCCATAAAACAGCTTTGGGCGCTGAGGATGCGGTAGAGTGGAAATATTTCAAACAGACACTTGGTGCGGTTGAAGCGTTGAAAGCAGAAGGTTACATTGTTATAGCTGTTGAACAGGTAGAAGGAAGCATCATGCTCGATCAACTGATGTTGGATTCTTCGCGTCAGTATGCCATCGTGTTTGGTAACGAAGTGAAAGGTGTCAATCAGACGGTGGTAGATCATTGTGATGCCAGCATCGAAATACCTCAATACGGAACCAAACATTCTTTAAATGTTTCCGTTTCGGCTGGTATTGTAATTTGGGAATTTGCTAAACGTCTTATTTCATAAGAGAACAAGCATCACAGTTGTCCGTTTTCTATCATTTTTATAATACTTTCTGTCATGGCGTCTTCTCCGTCGGGGTCGTATGTTTTCTTTAAATTCGCTCCGAACATTGATGCGAATGTCTGATAAAATCCGGCTTTAAACGATCCTGCAAAAGCCTTAATCAGATCGTAAGTTGTTTGATTACATTCTCTGTCTACTAGTTTTATAAGTAATTTTCCTTGCGAAAAACTCAGTTTTTTCAGTTGGGCAGTATATTGTTCTTTCAATCCTTTTTCCAAGCGTTTCACGTGTTTTTCCCTGTCTTTTTCCGTTGGAAGAGTCATCATATATTCATATGATTCGATGATGATTTGCCGTATCATACGTGCTATGGGAAGTGTTTTTTTTACGTCGCGAATAAGTTTATAGTAGTTTTGCTGTTGTTTTTTGCTTTTGAAATTGAGTGGGGGATAAACATAAAGCGTGTAGAAATTTACATTCGGTATGCTGTCTCCTTCATAAAAAGTTTGCGTCACTGTGAGCGAATTCTCCTTTTGCAGATCCTGAGCTTGCAGTTGGTTACCGTCTGCAAATAGAAAGATAAGTAACAATAATAGTATGTATCCGAAACTTTTCATAGAACAAAAATAAAAGTTTATCGAATAATATTTATATTCGTACAGAAAAATAATAGATTTAACCGGCTAAAAATTGTATTTTTATAGCTCTAAAATTCAATAAGACATACGTAGTAGAGTAGATTGATGAGAGTAGTAGGTTAGCGTATGCAGTATGTTTAGTTATGAAAAATATGTTGAGATACCTGTTAATAGTTTTTATATTAGTTCTTTTTCAAGTACATAATGTATACGCACAAGAACTTTCTTGGAATGATTTCGTTGAACGTATGACCAGTGATGAAGAGGGAGAATATGCATCGTGGGAATATCTTTATGAAGAATTAGTTGAGCGTCATGAAAATCCTTTCAACATACAAACTTTGAAGCGTGAGGAGTTAGAGACTTTACCTTTTCTATCTGATAAACAAATTGAAAATCTGTTAGCTTATTTATATACTTACGGTCCTATGATTTCTCTTTCTGAACTTCAATTGGTAGAAGGTCTGGATTATGAAACACGTAGGCTGCTTTCTTTGTTTGTCTATGTAGGGAAAGCAGAAAATTCACCTTCCAAACTTTCGTGGCGTAACATAGCTCACTATGGCAATCATGAATTAACAGCTCGTGCAGACATCCCGCTTTATTATCGGAAAGGCTATTATAAATACCCACAATCAGTGTTGGATAAATATCCAAACAGGCGTTATTTAGGTGATCCGGTCTATCATTCGTTACGTTACAAATTCTCGTATGGTTCACGTATTACGGCCGGATTTACAGCTGAAAAAGACGCAGGCGAACCTTTTTTCAAGCAAGGAAATTTGGGATACGACGCTTATTCGTTTTATATATTTTTGCACAACGTTTGGAAATTCGAGACGTTAGCCGTAGGCGATTATCAGCTTAGTTTCGGTCAAGGACTTGTAATGAACACACGATTTAGTTTGGGAAAACAGTCCGTACTCACATCTCTTTCGTCGACAAAAGGCATCCGACAGCATAGCTCTACGAGTGAGACTGGCTATTTTCGCGGTTTGGCAGCCAGTGTGAGATTGGGTCGTTGGCTTTACACCGGATTTTATTCTTTCAAACAAGAGGATGCTACGGTTGAAAACGGGTTAATAACTTCGTTAAAAACAGACGGTTATCATCGCACACTTTCGGAAATGAGTAAAAAACATACCTATGTTAATCAGTTGATAGGTAATAATTTAACTTACAAACAAGCTAACTTTCAATTTGGATTAACAGCTGTTTATAACTTTTTCAACAAGGAGTTAATAGCTTCTGAAAGGGCATATAAGCGATATGATCCTACGGGAAAACATTTCTATGCCGTAGGAGCAGACTATCGTTACGATGTCGGACAATTTTCTTTCTCAGGCGAAACAGCATGGAGTCAGGGTGGGGGAATGGCTACATTAAATCTTCTTCGTTATCGGTTTTCATCATCTTTTCGTATGTTGGCGCTCTATCGTTACTATGCAAAAGACTATGGTGCACTGTATGCCAATTCGTTCGAAGAAGGTGGATATATACGCAACGAACACGGATTTTATCTGGGTCTAGAAACCTCTCCTTTCGATTTGTTTCAGTTGACTGCCTATGTGGATTTTTTTCGTTTTCCCTACATGAAATATCGTTTATCAACAAACGGTTCGCAAGGCATGGAAGGTATGTTGCAACTCACCAACCAGCCCTATCGGAAGTTTGTGTGGACGGTGCGCTATCAGTATAAGAGTCGGGGAGAAGATTTCACTACTTCTGATGAACGCAAAGGTGTTTCGGCACGGACTACACAAAAACTCAAATTACAGGGTACTTTCTATCCCATTCCGATACTGCGTTCGAAAACAACAATTTATGGGGTAATCACAAATTTTATTACAACCGGAAATCAATACGGATTGCTGATTTCGGAAGCCTTGTCGTATACGTTTGCCAATGGAAAATGTCAGGCAGAACTAGGTGGAGCTTACTTTGATACAGATAGTTACGCTGCACGTGTCTACGGATATGAACGTGGAATGCTCTATAGTTTTACTTCGTCGTCGTTTTACGGTCAGGGAGTGCGCGGTTATGTATGGGTGCGCTACGATATGAACAAGTTATTAACATGCCTTGTTAAATACGGACATACGGAATATTTCGACCGCAACACCATTTCTTCGGGTACACAAGAAATCGAAAGTTCACGCAAGCAAGATTTTTATTTGCAATTTCGCCTGAAGTTTTAAATGTGACAGTTATTACATTACCCTCTATTATTCCTAATTTTGTCGAGCAGACTGTAAATTTCAATACTTATGTCAACTATTATTTATCCGGCTCCCATTTTCGGACCTGTTCATAGTCGTCGTCTGGGTGTTTCGTTAGGTATCAATCTAATGCCCGATGACGGAAAAGTGTGTACGTTTGATTGCATTTATTGTGAGTGTGGATTTAATGTCGAACGTCGTCCGCGTCGTCCACATCCTACACGAGAAGAAGTGCGCGAGGCGTTAGAGACAAAACTGAAAGATATGCAGCTACAGGGTCCGCAACCAGACGTATTGACTTTTGCAGGCAACGGTGAACCTACGTTGCATCCACAATTTGCACAAATCATTGACGACACACTGGCTTTGCGTGACTGCTATTTTCCCAATGCAAAAGTGAGTGTGTTAAGCAATTCCACAATGATTCACCGACCGGATGTACACGCTGCTCTTTGCAAGATCGACAACAACATTCTGAAACTCGATACGGTAGATGTTGATTACATTCGGCTGGTAAATCGTCCGACGTGTGCTTACAATGTTAATAACCTTGTTGAAAACTTAAAGGCTTTTCAAGGTAAACTCATCATACAGACCATATTTATGAAGGGAAAATTTTATGAACAATCTGTTGATAACACAACGGATGATTACGTGCTTCCGTGGATTGAAACGGTCAAGGAAATCGCTCCGAAGCAAGTGATGATTTATACCATCGACCGTGAAACCCCAGACCATGATTTGCTAAAGGCTTCTCACGAAGAATTAGATCGCATAGCCGACCTGTTACGTGCTGAGGGACTGAATGTTTCTGTCTCATACTAGGTCAGGCTGTTGGCAAGGCCTTGTTCGCAAACTAAGCAGGCCTCGCCACGATACTGGACGTACTTGTTAGCGAAGCGAGTGGGCAACGTCGTTGTGAGTTGACCGTTATCAATCGCGACATCGAAGTCTGTTAGAAAACTGTACAACTTGGAAAATTCATCCTCGAAAAGCCTTATTTTATTTTGTTTACAAACAGACACAACTTTATCATTGACTGATTAGAAAAAGGTCAATGGTATCCGTATTTTTATGTAACTTTGCGCGATAAAAAGGATAACAATTTAAAAACAAATAAAACTATGGCTAAAAAAGCACTTTTAATAATTCTTGATGGTTGGGGTATTGGCGACCACAAGAAAGACGATGTAATCTTTAATACTCCCACTCCGTATTGGGACTATTTGCTGGCTACCTATCCGCACTCACAGTTACAAGCCAGCGGTGAAAATGTAGGACTGCCGGACGGACAGATGGGCAATTCGGAAGTGGGTCATCTCAATATCGGTGCCGGACGCATTGTGTACCAAGACCTGGTGAAAATCAACCGTGCCTGTGCCGACAACAGCATTTTGGAAAACAAGGAAATCAAGGCTGCTTTTTCTTACGCTAAAGAGCATGGAAAGAGTATTCATTTCATGGGACTGACTTCGAACGGTGGGGTGCACAGTTCGTTCGACCATCTGTTTAAACTTTGTGACATTGCAAAAGCCTATGAATTGGAAAACACATTTATCCATTGCTTTATGGATGGCCGCGATACCGACCCGCACAGTGGAAAGGGTTTCATAGAACAACTCACGGCACACTGTGGACAGACTGCCGGCAAGATTGCTTCGATTGTCGGACGTTTTTATGCGATGGACCGCGACAAGCGTTGGGCACGGATAAAAGAAGCCTACGATATGTTGGTTAACGGAATAGGGAAAAAAGCTGCCGATATGGTGCAGGCCATGCAGGAATCTTACGACGAAGGTGTGACCGACGAGTTTATCAAGCCAATTGTCAACGCTAATTTCGACGGCCGTATCAAGGAAGGTGACGTGGTTATTTTCTTCAATTATCGCAACGACCGTGCCAAGGAACTGACCATTGTTTTGACGCAACAGGATATGCCCGAAGAAGGTATGCACATTGTTCCAGGCCTGCAATATTATTGCATGACACCCTATGACGCTTCGTTCACGGGTGTACACATTCTGTTCGATAAGGAAAACGTGCACAACACACTGGGTGAATACCTTTCGAAACAAGGCAAAAAACAACTTCATATAGCTGAAACCGAGAAATATGCTCACGTGACGTTCTTCTTCAACGGCGGACGCGAAACACCGTTCGAAGGCGAAGATCGCATCCTTGTGCCCTCGCCAAAAGTTGCCACATACGACTTGAAACCGGAGATGAGTGCATACGAAGTGAAAGACAAATTGGTCGCTGGCATCAACGAAAACAAATACGATTTTATTGTTGTTAACTATGCTAACGGTGACATGGTAGGCCACACAGGAGTGTACGAGGCCATCGAAAAAGCGGTGGTAGCTATTGATAATTGCCTGAAAGACACCGTAGAAGCTGCTAAAGCAAACAACTACGAGATCATCATCATTGCCGATCATGGTAATGCAGACCATGCGCTTAACGAAGATGGAACGCCCAACACGGCTCATTCGTTGAATCCAGTTCCATTTGTTTACGTCACAACAAATACCACTGCTCAGGTAACCAACGGCGTGTTGGCCGACGTTGCTCCGTCGATTCTCCACATTATGGACTTGGCTCAACCGGCTGAGATGACAGGACACGACCTTATTAAAGATTGAAAACAGCATGTCTGACAGACGGGATAGGGGCTGTGTTGCGGCTTTACATTTGTCGGCAAAAAAAGAGCGTATGCGTTTACTAGTTTCATAGTAAGCGCATATGAGTTTTTATGTAGGTTGGTTACGATGCTTACCGTGTGTGGTCACAAGTGCGGTAGGACTTGCTTATCATGGAGTGTTTTTTAATGCTAACTTATCGAAAATCAGTATAGTATGATTCAAATAGATGATGTGGTCGTGAGTCTGGACATCTTTTGCGAGAAATTCGTGTGCGACCTTGGTTCCTGCAAGGGTATTTGCTGTGTGGAAGGCGATGCCGGTGCACCTGTCGAGCTCGATGAGGTGGCAGAGTTGGAGGCGATTTTGCCGATGGTCTGGGATGACTTGTCGGCAGAGGCACGCAGTGTGATTGAGCGTCAGGGAGTGGTTTATACGGACTGTGACGGTGATTTGGTGACGTCGATTGTCGACAATAAAAATTGTGTCTTTACGTGTTACGACGAAAAGGGCTGTTGTTGTTGTGCTATCGAGCGTGCCTATCGGACTGGAAAAACATCGTTCTACAAGCCCATTTCGTGTCATCTCTATCCTATTCGTATAGGTCAGTATGGGGCGTATAGCGCCGTCAGCTATCATCGTTGGGATGTGTGTAAGGCGGCTGTCCTGTTAGGTCAAAAGCTGGATGTGCCGGTGTATCGTTTTCTGAAAGAACCCTTAATTCGTAAATTTGGTGCAGCATGGTATCGTGAGCTTGAGATTGCTGCCGAAGAACTGAAAAAACAAAATTATTTTTAGCTGACTGTAACGGTTTTACTGGTGTCGTTTGTTTATGGATCGGAGCTTACAACATTGAACCATTCCGGTGTGGATGATATTTCTTGTTACGCATCCTATTTCGATTCGGATGATGGTTGGTGACATAAAAAAGGGACATACCGTAGTTG